>NZ_JAGTPI010000043.1:0-51807 GCF_021147825.1 Pseudomonas quasicaspiana | reverse complement strand
GATCGCTTACGCGTTCAGGGGTTTTGTTTGTGCGCGAAGAAAAAGGATTAGCCGTAGGAGCGCGCTTGCCCGCGATGGACAACCACGCGTTGAACCTGGCACACCACTCGCTACCGGGTAGGACCGAATTCATTCGGGAAGGCTATATGTCAGGCGATACAAAAGCTGCGGGTGTACCGCCCCTCGCGAACAAGTTCGCTCCTACCGTCCATGCGCGAACCTCGGTAGGACCGAATTCATTCGGGAAGGCTATATGTCAGGCGATACACAAGCTGCGGATATACCGGCTGATATGTTGCCCTTCCGGATAATCCGGTCTCCTGTCTCGCGCATCCTCCAGCAGCACGTTCAGATCCAAAATTAACCACAAGCAGTTTCTATGCATCTTCGGTTTGCGTGGCTATGATGCGAGCCTTATTGAATGGCGACCTTTAAATGCTGACGTTGTTAAAGCTCCTCAAGGATGGGAAATTTCATTCAGGGCAGGCTCTGGGTGAGGCTCTCGGAGTTAGTCGTACTTCTGTGTGGAAGCAACTCCAGCAGTTGGAGTCTGAGCTGGATATTGATGTTCACAAGGTTAAGGGGCGTGGCTACAGGCTCGAAAGCCCTATATCCCTTCTGGATGCTGGCGAAATATCTGCTGTCGCTGGCAGGGCAAGTGCATGGCCTGTTGTCGTCTACGACTCAATAGGCTCGACCAATGGGGCGGCCGTAAAGCTGATTGCTGAGAATTCCCCACCGCCCTTTGTGGTTTTGGCAGAGCGCCAGACTGCTGGCCGAGGTCGTCGAGGGCGCAAGTGGGTCAGCCCCTTTGGTGAGAATATCTACTACAGCCTGGCGCTGCGCATTGATGGTGGAATGCGTCAGTTAGAAGGATTGAGCTTGTTGATTGGTCTCGCGGTTTTGAAAACGTTACGCGAGATGGGTGTCCATGGCGCTGGTTTGAAATGGCCAAACGATGTCCTGGTAGGGCGTCGCAAGATTGCCGGAATACTGCTGGAGTTAGTGGGGGATCCTGCAGATGTCTGTCACGTGATTATTGGCATTGGCATTAACGTGAATATGCGTGTCACGGAAGAGGTTGATCAGTTGTGGACCTCTTTGAGGTTGGAGGTCGGGTCCATGGCGAACCGTAATGAGCTCGCGGGTAAATTAACCTGCAATATCGAAGAGTATCTGTCGGTGCATCAGGCATCGGGCTTTGAGGTATTCAGGTCTGAGTGGGAGGCAAATCATCTATGGCAAGGCTGTGCTGTGAGTTTGCTTGCGGGTAGCCAGGCAGTCGACGGCGTCGTCCTCGGCATCGATTCGCAGGGTGCCTTGCGATTGAAGGTTGGGAGTGACGAGAAAGTGTTCAGTGGTGGAGAGCTCAGCTTGAGGTTGCGTGATGATACTTGAGCTGGATTGTGGGAATAGCTTCATAAAATGGCGTGTTCTTCGCCAGGATCTACCCGTCGTGCTAGCTGGTGGTGTTGTGGACTCTGATGATGGGCTCGTTGAGGCTATCGCTTCTACCTCCGGGTTGAGTCTTCAGCATAGTCGTATGGTAAGTGTCCGTAGTGCGGAGGAGACGCAGAAGCTGACTCTCAGGATTGAGGAGTCATTTGGCCTTCAAACTCAGTGCGCGAGCTCGGCCAAGGTGCTAGCGGGTGTCAAGAATGGTTATGAGGCCTATGAGCGCCTGGGCCTTGATAGGTGGTTGGCGCTGGTTGGTGCTTATGCAACTGTAGGTACGTCCTGTCTTGTCATTGATCTAGGTACCGCGGTCACCTCGGATTTCGTTAATGCTCAGGGTGAGCACCTTGGGGGGTTTATCTGCCCAGGCATGCCGTTGATGCGCGGGCAGTTGCGAACTCATACTCGTCGTATTCGATATGACGATGCGGCGGCTGAAGAGGCGCACTCGAGCTTTGCTCCCGGGCGTTCGACTGCAGAGGCGGTAGAGCGAGGCTGCGCCCTTATGTTGAGAGGCTTTGCTGTGTCTCAACTGGAGCTTGCACATCAATACTGGGGGGATGACTTTGTTGTCTTTGTAACCGGGGGAGATGCAGAGTTGGTCACGGGGGTTACGCCCGGCGCGAGGCTTGTGCCTGACCTGGTGTTTGTCGGGCTTGCATTAGCCTGTCCATTGCTCTGAGGTTTCTATGCGGTGGTTATTTCTTTTGCTGCTGATGTTGAATGGCTTTTACTACGTGTGGCATCAGCAGGAAGCTCCGTTAAGAGCCAAAGAGATTTTGCCGTTATCCCTGCATCGGGCTGAGCAGCAGAATATACATCTGCTAAGTGAGTCCGGAGTTGAGAGTGATCAAGTGTCAGATCGAGAGGCGCAAGACAAGTGCCTCTACCTTGGTGGCTTCTTGCGACAGGATGAGGCTCGTACGATTGAACAGAGGCTCATAAGCCTGGATGTTCAGACGCAATCTCACGTACAGCATCTTGGAGGTGTTAATACGTACTGGGTCAAAATAGATCCTGCCAGTCGCCGACTTGTGGGGGATAGTCTCCTGGAGGCGCTGTCAAAAGATTTCCCTGAGCTAAAAAGCAAAATTATGTTGTGCGAAGGCATTGCAACCGGAGAGTAGTTTGCATAGAATGGCGCCCGCTTCGCAGTGCTTGATAATTTGTCAGGGAGTGCAAAGCGTTAGTCAACGCATGTAACCTCAGGTTTTTACTGAGAAAAAGGTTGACAGAAGGGTAGCATGAGTTGAGAATGCTGCCTCGTTCAGGAGGGGTTCCCGAGCGGCCAAAGGGATCAGACTGTAAATCTGACGTCTACGACTTCGAAGGTTCGAATCCTTCTCCCTCCACCATATTTCAGGCTGTGCAGCAAGTTAGGCGGGTATAGTTTAGTGGTAGAACCTCAGCCTTCCAAGCTGATGATGCGGGTTCGATTCCCGCTACCCGCTCCAGATTTGTTGTATGTCCAAAGAGTTTGCTCTTGTAGCTCAGTTGGTAGAGCACACCCTTGGTAAGGGTGAGGTCAGCGGTTCAAATCCGCTCAAGAGCTCCATTATAAAGGCAGATATGCAAATATCTGCCTTTGTTTTACTGATCGGTTTGCTGTCATTTCAAGGCGATCAGTTGGTTTGGTGTTCACTGCTTATCCCTGTTGGGTGTGAAGGCAAAGCCAAAAGGCTGTTGAAAAATTCTTGTTGGGCTGGCATATTGGTCGGCCTGATTTTGCTTTTAGGTCAGTAGCTCAATTGGCAGAGCGACGGTCTCCAAAACCGTAGGTTGGGGGTTCGATTCCCTCCTGACCTGCCAGATTCACTAGATTGTATCTGGCTTTCTTTTCACAGGATTACCGTAGATGACTCTCAAGGCTGAAGCCCAAGAATCTCGCTTCGATCTGCTCAAGTGGCTGGTTGTGGTCGCTCTGATAGTGGTTGGAGTTGTCGGTAATCAATACTACTCAGCTCAACCTATTTTGTATCGCGTCCTGGTCCTGCTTGTGCTGGCTGGGGTTGCTGCATTTGTTGGTTTGCAGACTGCTAGAGGCAAGGCTTTCTTTGTTTTGGCAAAGGAGGCTCGTGCTGAAATTCGCAAAGTCGTTTGGCCGACTCGCCAAGAAACCACTCAGACCACGTTGATTGTTGTGGCTGTTGTTCTGGTTATGGCGTTGCTGTTGTGGGGGCTTGATTCCCTGCTCGGTTGGCTTGTTTCCTTGATTGTTGGCTAAGGGTGTCCCGTGGCTAAGCGTTGGTACGTAGTGCATGCTTATTCGGGTTACGAAAAGCATGTAATGCGCTCGTTGATCGAGCGTGTGAAGCTGGCTGGCATGGAAGATGGCTTCGGCGAAATTCTGGTTCCCACTGAAGAAGTGGTGGAGATGCGTAACGGCCAGAAGCGCAAAAGCGAGCGTAAATTCTTCCCAGGTTATGTGCTGGTCCAAATGGACATGAATGAAGGTACTTGGCACTTGGTCAAGGATACCCCTCGTGTCATGGGCTTCATTGGCGGCACGGCTGACAAGCCTGCTCCAATCACAGATAAAGAAGCTGACGCGATTCTTCGTCGCGTGGCTGATGGTAGTGACAAGCCTAAACCCAAGACTCTGTTTGAGCCGGGTGAAGTCGTTCGCGTCACAGACGGTCCGTTCGCAGATTTTAATGGCACTGTCGAAGAAGTTAATTACGAGAAGAGCCGCATTCAAGTTGCAGTGCTCATTTTCGGTCGCTCTACTCCGGTGGAGCTGGAGTTCAGTCAGGTCGAAAAGGTCTAGCTGAGCGAGAATCCCATACCCCGTAGCCGTAGGCTGTGGGGTTTTTTCGTCACTGGGATAAACGTGCAAGTAACCGGGGAGCCTTTATTGGCGTTTGAACCCGTAATTGGAGTGCCTCATGGCCAAGAAAATTACCGCTTACATCAAGCTGCAAGTGAAAGCTGCTCAAGCTAACCCAAGCCCGCCAGTTGGTCCGGCCCTGGGTCAGCACGGCGTGAACATCATGGAATTCTGCAAGGCCTTCAACGCCCGTACTCAGGGTCTTGAGCCAGGTCTGCCGACTCCAGTGATCATCACTGTCTATAGCGACCGTAGCTTCACTTTCGAAACAAAGAGCACCCCTGCTTCGGTTCTGCTGAAGAAAGCTGCTGGTCTGACTAGCGGTTCGGCACGTCCGAACACCGTTAAAGTTGGCACCGTGACTCGTGCACAGCTGGAAGATATCGCTAAAGCAAAAAATGCGGATCTGACTGCTGCTGACATGGAAGCGGCCGTGCGTACCATCGCCGGTTCCGCTCGTAGCATGGGCCTTAACGTGGAGGGTGTGTAATGGCTAAGCTGACTAAGCGCCAAAAAGCTATCGCGGCTAAAATCGAGCCGGGCAAATCTTACAGCTTCACCGACGCAGCTACCCTGCTGGCCGAGCTGTCGACCGTCAAGTTCAGCGAGTCCGTTGACGTTGCTGTAAACCTCGGCGTAGACCCGCGTAAATCTGACCAGGTTGTTCGTAGCGCTACTGTGCTGCCGCACGGCACTGGCAAGACTGTTCGCGTTGCTGTGTTCACCCAGGGTCCTGCTGCAGAAGCCGCTCTGGCTGCTGGCGCTGATCGCGTTGGTATGGACGATCTGGCTGCCGAAATGAAAGGCGGCGACCTGAACTATGACGTCGTTATCGCTTCCCCGGACGCGATGCGTGTTGTTGGTCAGTTGGGTCAGATCCTCGGTCCTCGCGGCCTGATGCCTAACCCTAAAGTCGGCACTGTTACTCCTGACGTTGCTAACGCCGTCAAGAATGCCAAGGCTGGTCAGGTTCGTTATCGCACCGACAAAAACGGCATCATCCACACTTCAGTTGGCAAGGTCGGTTTCGACGCAGTCAAACTGAAAGAAAACGTTGAAGCTCTGATCGCTGATCTTAAGCGTATCAAGCCTGCTTCTTCGAAAGGCATCTACGTTAAGCGCGTAACCTTGAGCACCACTATGGGCCCAGGCCTGGTGATCGACCAGGGTTCCCTGGACGCGTAAGACAAATTGGTGCGCGCGCCGCACCAATGAAAAAATTGGGGTCCCTGCCTGGCGGGGGCTATCCAAGACCGTAGGCGGCGCAAGTCTTAAAATACAAGCCTACGCAGATGGTGCTCCCGGTTCCTTACCGAATCAGACACCAAAACGACATTTGGCTCAGGTCAGATGAAACGGTAACAAGCAGGAGTTAAACCCGTGGCAATTAAACTCGAAGACAAGAAGGCCATCGTCGCTGAAGTCAACGAGGCTGCCAAAGTCGCTCTGTCTGCTGTCGTGGCTGATGCCCGTGGCGTGACAGTAGGCGCAATGACCGGACTCCGTAAAGAGGCTCGTGAAGCTGGCGTTTACGTACGTGTTGTACGTAACACCCTGCTCAAGCGCGCTGTTGAAGGTACTGATTTCAGTGTCCTCAACGATGCGTTCACCGGCCCGACCCTGATTGCGTTCTCCAACGAACATCCTGGCGCTGCTGCCCGTTTGTTCAAAGAGTTCGCCAAGGGTCAGGATAAGTTCGAGATCAAGGCAGCTGCGTTCGAGGGCAAGTTCCTCGCAGCTAATCAGATCGACGTACTGGCAACCTTGCCGACCCGTGACGAAGCAATTTCCCAGCTGATGAGCGTGATTCAAGGCGCTACCAGCAAGTTGGCTCGTACTCTGGCGGCTATTCGCGACCAAAAAGAAGCTACCGCAGCCTAAGGCTCCGTACCTCCTTTCGCGTATTTTTGTTTATTTCGATGGTCGCGTAGGCCGTCCCCCAATTCAGGAATTAGATTCATGTCTATCTCTCAAGACGATATCCTCAACGCAGTTGGCGAAATGTCCGTTCTGCAGGTTGTTGAGCTGATCAAAGCATTCGAAGAAAAGTTCGGTGTTACTGCCGCTGCTGCTTCTGCTGGTCCAGCTGCTGCTGCCGCTGTTGTTGAAGAGCAAACTGAATTCAACGTCATGCTGCTGGAAGCTGGCGAGAAGAAAGTTAACGTCATCAAGGCTGTACGTGAGCTGACCGGTCTGGGCTTGAAAGAAGCCAAGGCTGTAGTTGACGGCGCACCAGCTCTGGTTCTGGAAGCAGTTGCGAAAGACGCTGCTGACAAAGCCAAAGCTACGCTGGAAGAAGCAGGCGCTAAAGTCGAGCTGAAGTAAGTATCGACTTTGAGTGTCCAGCCCAAGCGTTAAGCGAAAGGCTGATGGCTGGTGGCTCTTGCCACCGGCCTTTTTCCGTTATAGATGACTGGCTCGGCCGGCATTCATAGCGTGTAAAACCACCGGTAATGGTGGCGCAAACCAAGGGGTTTGCACGATTTTCTGGCTGCTCCCGTCGGGAGGAGCCAAACAAGCAGGTGACCAAGCTGGGGAACGCTGATGGCTTACTCATATACTGAGAAAAAACGTATCCGCAAGGACTTTAGCAAGTTGCCGGACGTAATGGATGTGCCGTATCTCCTGGCCATCCAGCTGGATTCGTATCGCGAATTCCTGCAAGCGGGAGCTACCAAAGATCAGTTCCGCGACGTCGGTCTGCATGCAGCCTTCAAATCCGTTTTCCCGATCATCAGCTACTCCGGCAATGCTGCGCTGGAGTATGTAGGTTATCGCTTGGGCGAACCGGCATTTGATGTCAAAGAGTGCGTGCTGCGCGGTGTGACTTACGCTGTACCTCTGCGAGTAAAAGTCCGTTTGATCATTTTCGACAAAGAATCGTCGAACAAAGCGATCAAGGACATCAAAGAGCAAGAAGTCTACATGGGTGAAATCCCCCTGATGACTGAGAACGGTACCTTTGTTATCAATGGTACCGAGCGCGTTATCGTTTCCCAGCTGCACCGTTCCCCGGGCGTGTTCTTCGACCACGACCGCGGCAAGACGCACAGCTCCGGCAAGCTGCTTTATTCCGCTCGCATCATTCCTTACCGCGGTTCGTGGCTGGACTTCGAGTTCGATCCAAAGGACTGTGTATTCGTCCGTATCGACCGTCGTCGCAAGCTGCCTGCGTCGGTATTGCTTCGCGCGCTCGGCTACACGACAGAACAGGTTCTGGATGCGTTCTACACCACCAACGTGTTCCACGTTCATGGTGAGAACCTCAGTCTGGAGCTGGTTCCTCAGCGCCTGCGCGGTGAAATTGCCGTCCTGGATATTCTGGATGACAAAGGCAAGGTTATTGTCGAGCAAGGTCGCCGTATCACGGCTCGTCATATCAACCAGCTGGAAAAAGCCGGTATCAAGCAACTGGAAGTGCCTCTGGACTACGTCCTGGGTCGCACCACTGCCAAGGTCATCGTGCATCCGGCTACTGGCGAAATCATTGCTGAGTGCAACACCGAGCTGAACACTGAAATCCTGGCAAAAATCGCCAAGGCTCAGGTTGTTCGCATCGAAACGTTGTACACCAACGATATCGACTGTGGTCCGTTTGTATCCGACACGCTGAAGATCGATTCCACCAGCAATCAACTCGAAGCGCTGGTTGAGATCTACCGCATGATGCGTCCAGGCGAGCCGCCTACCAAGGACGCAGCAGAGACTCTGTTCAACAACCTGTTCTTCAGTCCAGAGCGCTATGACCTCTCTGCTGTTGGCCGGATGAAGTTCAACCGTCGTATCGGTCGTACCGAGATCGAAGGTTCGGGTGTTCTGTGCAAAGAAGATATCGTCGCCGTTCTCAAGACGCTGGTTGATATCCGTAACGGCAAAGGCATCGTCGACGACATCGACCACTTGGGTAACCGTCGTGTTCGTTGTGTTGGCGAGATGGCTGAAAACCAGTTCCGCGTTGGCCTGGTGCGTGTTGAGCGTGCAGTCAAAGAGCGTCTGTCTATGGCAGAAAGCGAAGGCCTGATGCCTCAGGACCTGATCAACGCCAAGCCAGTTGCCGCTGCTGTTAAAGAGTTCTTCGGTTCCAGCCAGCTTTCGCAGTTCATGGACCAGAACAACCCGCTTTCCGAGATCACTCACAAGCGTCGTGTCTCTGCACTCGGCCCTGGTGGTTTGACTCGTGAGCGTGCTGGCTTTGAAGTTCGTGACGTACACCCGACTCACTACGGTCGTGTATGCCCGATTGAAACGCCGGAAGGTCCGAACATCGGTCTGATCAACTCCTTGGCTGCTTATGCGCGCACCAACCAGTACGGCTTCCTTGAAAGTCCGTACCGTGTTGTTAAAGACGCTCTGGTAACTGACGAAATCGTTTTCCTCTCAGCTATTGAAGAAGCCGATCACGTCATTGCTCAGGCTTCTGCGGCAATGAACGACAAGAAGGTCCTGATCGACGAGCTGGTTGCCGTACGTCACTTGAACGAGTTCACCGTCAAGGCTCCAGAAGACGTGACATTGATGGACGTATCGCCGAAGCAGGTAGTTTCGGTTGCGGCCTCGCTGATCCCGTTCCTCGAGCACGACGACGCCAACCGTGCGTTGATGGGTTCCAACATGCAGCGTCAGGCTGTTCCTACTCTGCGTGCTGACAAGCCGCTGGTAGGTACTGGCATGGAGCGCAACGTGGCTCGCGACTCCGGCGTTTGCGTCGTGGCTCGTCGTGGCGGCGTGATCGACTCTGTTGATGCAAGCCGTATCGTGGTTCGTGTTGCTGATGATGAAGTTGAAACCGGTGAAGCTGGTGTCGACATCTACAACCTGACCAAGTACACCCGCTCCAACCAGAACACCTGCATCAACCAGCGTCCGCTGGTGAGCAAGGGTGATCGTGTTGAGCGTAGCGACATCATGGCTGATGGTCCGTCCACCGATATGGGTGAGCTGGCTCTGGGTCAGAACATGCGCATCGCGTTCATGGCATGGAACGGCTTCAACTTCGAAGACTCCATCTGCCTGTCCGAGCGTGTTGTTCAGGAAGATCGTTTCACCACGATCCACATTCAGGAACTGACCTGTGTGGCGCGTGACACCAAGCTTGGCCCTGAAGAAATCACTGCAGACATCCCGAACGTGGGTGAAGCTGCACTGAACAAACTGGACGAAGCCGGTATCGTTTACGTAGGTGCTGAGGTTGGTGCTGGCGACATTCTGGTAGGTAAGGTCACGCCTAAAGGCGAGACCCAACTCACTCCAGAAGAAAAACTGCTGCGTGCTATCTTCGGTGAGAAGGCAAGCGACGTTAAAGACACCTCCCTGCGTGTACCTACCGGTACCAAGGGTACTGTCATTGACGTTCAGGTCTTCACCCGTGATGGTGTGGAGCGTGACGCTCGCGCACTCTCTATCGAGAAAACTCAGTTGGACGAGATCCGCAAGGACTTGAACGAAGAGTTCCGTATCGTTGAAGGCGCTACTTTCGAACGTCTGCGTTCCGCTCTGGTTGGCCGTAAGGTCGAAGGCGGCGCTGGCTTGAAGAAAGGTCAGGACATCACCGACGAAGTTCTCGACGGTCTTGAGCACGGCCAGTGGTTCAAACTGCGCATGGCTGAAGATGCTCTGAACGAGCAGCTCGAGAAGGCTCAGGCTTACATCGTTGACCGTCGCCGTCTTCTGGATGACAAGTTCGAAGACAAGAAACGCAAACTGCAGCAGGGCGATGACCTGGCTCCAGGCGTTCTGAAAATCGTCAAGGTTTACCTGGCAATCCGTCGTCGCATCCAGCCGGGCGACAAGATGGCCGGTCGTCACGGTAACAAAGGTGTGGTCTCTGTGATCATGCCGGTTGAAGACATGCCGCACGATGCCAATGGCACCCCGGTCGACATCGTTCTCAACCCGTTGGGCGTTCCTTCGCGTATGAACGTTGGTCAGATTCTCGAAACTCACCTGGGCTTGGCGGCCAAGGGCTTGGGCGAGAAGATCAACCGCATGCTCGAAGAGCAGCGTAAAGTTGCTGAACTGCGTAAGTTCCTGACCGAGATCTATAACGAGATCGGTGGCCGTCAAGAGAAGCTGGAAGACTTTAGCGATAAAGAAATCCTGGATCTGGCGAAGAACCTGCGTAATGGTGTGCCAATGGCTACGCCTGTGTTCGACGGCGCCAAGGAAGTTGAAATCAAGGCAATGCTCAAACTGGCAGATATGCCAGAGAGCGGCCAGATGCAGCTGTTCGATGGTCGCACCGGCAACAAGTTCGAGCGTCCGGTTACCGTTGGCTACATGTACATGCTGAAGCTGAACCACTTGGTGGACGACAAGATGCATGCGCGTTCCACTGGTTCTTACAGCCTCGTTACCCAGCAGCCGCTGGGTGGTAAGGCTCAGTTCGGTGGTCAGCGTTTCGGGGAGATGGAGGTGTGGGCGCTGGAAGCATACGGCGCGGCCTACACTCTGCAGGAAATGCTCACAGTGAAGTCGGACGATGTGAACGGCCGCACCAAGATGTACAAAAACATCGTGGATGGCGATCACCGTATGGAGCCGGGCATGCCCGAGTCCTTCAACGTGTTGATCAAAGAAATCCGTTCGCTCGGCATCGATATCGATCTGGAAACCGAATAACACGTGACGCGAATCGAGGGTGGGTCGGTATGACTGCCCTCTGCTCCGCCAGGAGGAAAGGCCTTGAAAGACCTACTGAATTTGCTGAAAAACCAGGGTCAAGTCGAAGAGTTCGATGCAATCCGTATTGGATTGGCATCGCCTGAGATGATCCGTTCGTGGTCGTTCGGTGAAGTTAAAAAGCCGGAAACCATCAACTACCGTACGTTCAAACCTGAACGTGACGGCTTGTTCTGCGCCAAGATCTTTGGTCCGGTCAAGGATTACGAGTGCCTGTGCGGTAAGTACAAGCGCCTGAAACACCGTGGTGTGATCTGCGAGAAGTGCGGCGTTGAAGTTGCACTGGCCAAGGTCCGTCGTGAGCGTATGGCTCACATCGAACTGGCATCGCCTGTTGCCCACATCTGGTTCCTGAAGTCGCTGCCGTCCCGTATCGGCTTGCTGATGGACATGACCCTGCGTGATATCGAACGTGTTCTCTATTTCGAGAGCTATGTCGTAATCGATCCAGGCATGACCACCCTTGAAAAAGGTCAGCTGCTGAATGATGAGCAGTACTTCGAAGCTCTGGAAGAGTTCGGTGATGACTTCGACGCCCGCATGGGTGCTGAAGCTGTTCGCGAGCTCCTGCACGCTATCGATCTTGAACACGAGATTGGTCGTCTGCGCGAAGAAATTCCGCAAACCAACTCCGAAACCAAGATCAAGAAGCTGTCCAAGCGTTTGAAGCTGATGGAAGCCTTCCAGGGTTCGGGCAACCTGCCTGAGTGGATGGTTTTGACCGTTCTGCCGGTTCTGCCGCCAGATCTGCGTCCATTGGTTCCGCTGGACGGCGGTCGCTTTGCGACTTCTGACCTCAACGATCTGTATCGTCGAGTGATCAACCGTAACAACCGTTTGAAGCGCCTGCTTGATCTGTCTGCTCCGGACATCATCGTGCGCAACGAAAAGCGTATGTTGCAGGAAGCTGTCGATGCTCTGCTCGACAACGGCCGTCGCGGTCGCGCCATTACTGGCTCGAACAAGCGTCCTCTGAAGTCCCTGGCTGACATGATCAAGGGTAAGCAGGGTCGTTTCCGTCAGAACTTGCTCGGTAAGCGTGTTGACTACTCGGGTCGTTCGGTAATTACCGTTGGTCCGACCCTGCGTCTGCACCAGTGCGGTCTGCCGAAGAAAATGGCTCTCGAGCTGTTCAAGCCTTTCATTTTCGGCAAGCTGGAAATGCGTGGCCTTGCCACGACTATCAAAGCTGCCAAGAAGATGGTTGAGCGCGAGCTGCCGGAAGTCTGGGACGTTCTCGCAGAAGTCATCCGCGAACACCCGGTGCTTCTGAACCGTGCGCCAACGCTTCACCGTCTGGGCATCCAGGCTTTTGAACCGGTACTGATCGAAGGTAAGGCTATTCAGCTGCACCCTCTGGTCTGTGCTGCGTACAACGCCGACTTCGACGGCGACCAGATGGCCGTACACGTACCGCTGACGCTGGAAGCCCAGCTTGAAGCGCGTGCGTTGATGATGTCGACCAACAACATTCTGTCGCCAGCTAACGGTGAGCCAATCATCGTTCCTTCGCAGGACGTTGTATTGGGTCTGTACTACATGACTCGTGAAGCGATCAACGCCAAAGGCGAAGGTCGTGTGTTCGCGGATCTGCAGGAAGTTGACCGCGTATTCCGTGCCGGCGAAGCCGCGCTGCATGCCAAGGTTAAAGTCCGGATCCACGAAACGATCAATGATCGTGATGGTGGCAGCGTCAAGAACACCCGTATTGTCGACACCACTGTCGGCCGTGCGCTGCTGTTCCAGGTGGTTCCGGCCGGCCTGTCTTATGACGTGGTCAACCAGCCAATGAAGAAAAAGGCGATCTCCAAGCTGATCAACCAGTGCTACCGCGTGGTTGGTCTGAAAGAGACCGTTATCTTCGCTGACCAGTTGATGTATACCGGTTTTGCCTACTCGACTATTTCGGGTGTTTCCATTGGTGTTAACGACTTCGTTATCCCTGATGAGAAAGCTCGCATCATCGACGCAGCTACCGAAGAAGTTAAAGAGATCGAAAGTCAGTACGCCTCGGGCCTGGTAACTCAGGGCGAGAAGTACAACAAGGTAATCGACCTTTGGTCCAAGGCGAACGACGAAGTCTCGAAAGCGATGATGTCGAACCTGTCCAAAGAGCGCGTTATTGACCGTCACGGCGTCGAAGTTGATCAGGAATCCTTCAACTCGATGTACATGATGGCTGACTCCGGTGCACGGGGTTCGGCTGCACAGATTCGTCAGTTGGCGGGTATGCGTGGTCTGATGGCCAAGCCGGACGGCTCGATCATCGAGACGCCTATCACCGCGAACTTCCGTGAAGGTTTGAGCGTACTTCAGTACTTCATCTCGACTCACGGTGCTCGTAAGGGTCTTGCGGATACCGCCTTGAAGACAGCTAACTCCGGTTACCTGACTCGTCGTCTGGTTGACGTTGCTCAGGATCTGGTTGTTACCGAAGTCGACTGCGGTACCGAACACGGTCTGCTGATGACTCCACACATTGAAGGCGGCGACGTTGTTGAGCCATTGGGTGAGCGCGTACTGGGTCGAGTAATCGCCCGTGACGTATTCAAGCCTGGCACCGACGAAGTCATCGTGCCTGCCGGTACGCTGGTAGACGAGAAGTGGGTTGAGTTCATCGAGCTGAACAGCATCGACGAAGTAATCGTTCGTTCGCCGATCAGCTGTGAAACCCGTTACGGCATCTGCGCCAAGTGCTACGGCCGTGATCTGGCTCGTGGTCACCAGGTAAACATCGGTGAAGCGGTCGGCGTTATTGCTGCCCAGTCCATCGGTGAGCCGGGTACCCAGCTGACCATGCGTACATTCCACATCGGTGGTGCGGCAAGCCGGACCTCTGCTGCTGACAGCGTTCAGGTGAAAAATGGCGGTACAGTCCGTCTGCACAACCTGAAGCACGTTGAGCGAGTAGACGGCCACCTGGTAGCTGTGTCCCGTTCGGGCGAGCTGGCCATCGCTGATGACTACGGTCGTGAGCGTGAGCGTTACAAACTGCCTTACGGTGCAGTGATTTCGGTGAAGGAAGGCGACAAGGTCGACGCAGGTTCGATCGTGGCCAAGTGGGATCCGCACACTCACCCAATCGTCACCGAAATGAAAGGTACCGTGACCTACGTGGGCATGGAAGAGGGCATCACGATCAAGCGTCAGACAGACGAATTGACCGGTATGACCAACATTGAAGTTCTGGATGCCAAAGACCGTCCGGCAGCGGGCAAAGATATTCGCCCGGCTGTGAAAATGGTTGGTGTTGATGGCAAGGATCTGTTGCTTCCAGGTACTGACGTTCCTGCTCAGTACTTCCTGCCAGCTAACGCACTCGTTGGTGTGGCGGATGGTGTGCAGGTTGCGATCGGTGATGTTATCGCTCGTATCCCGCAGGAAACTTCGAAAACTCGAGACATCACCGGTGGTCTGCCGCGTGTTGCCGACTTGTTCGAAGCTCGTCGTCCGAAGGAGGCGTCGATCCTTGCAGAAGTCAGCGGTACCATTGCGTTCGGTAAGGAAACCAAAGGCAAGCGTCGTCTGGTTATTACCCCGAACGATGGTAGCGATCCGTACGAAGAGCTGATTCCGAAGTGGCGCCACCTGAACGTCTTCGAAGGCGAACAGGTTAACCGCGGCGAAGTTATCTCCGACGGTCCTAGCGATCCACACGACATCCTGCGTCTGCTGGGTGTAAGTGCGCTGGCCAAGTACATCGTTAACGAGATCCAGGACGTTTACCGTCTGCAGGGCGTGAAGATCAACGATAAGCACATCGAGACCATTCTGCGTCAGATGTTGCGTAAAGTTGAAATCTCCGAGTCTGGCGATTCCACCTTCATCAAAGGTGATCAGATGGAGCTGACTCACGTACTGGTCGAGAACGAGCGTCTGAACGCGGAAGAGAAATTCGTTTCCAAGTTCACCCGTGTACTGCTTGGTATCACCAAGGCTTCGTTGTCCACTGAGTCGTTCATCTCCGCGGCGTCTTTCCAAGAGACAACCCGTGTACTGACCGAAGCAGCAGTAACAGGCAAGCGCGATTATCTGCGCGGTCTGAAGGAAAACGTGGTTGTGGGTCGTTTGATCCCGGCTGGTACAGGTCTGGCTTATCACAGCGAGCGCAAGCGTCGCCGTGAAGTCGACAAACCGTTGCGTGTGAGCGCTAGCGAAGTCGAAGCAGCATTGACTGAAGCGTTGAACTCAAGCGGTAACTAAAAAAGAGTAAGGCCTCGGCCTCCAATCTCATCAAGTGGCAGGTAAATTCTGTCGCTTGACGAGAAAGGACGTCGGGGCTTTGTCTTGACTGGGGACAGGATCCTCTTTAGACTCTTGTACCCCTAAATTTGGCGGGACTCGCGTTCTGCCATTTTGCTTTTCTTGCAAGACAATAGCGTCGCAAGACAACAGTGGAGCTAGTAGATGGCAACTATCAACCAGCTGGTACGTCAGCCGCGTAAGCGTATCGTCGAGAAATCCGACGTACCTGCGCTGCAGAACTGCCCGCAACGTCGTGGCGTATGCACTCGTGTGTATACCACCACGCCGAAAAAACCTAACTCGGCACTGCGTAAAGTATGCCGCGTGCGCCTGACCAACGGTTTCGAGGTTTCCTCGTACATCGGTGGTGAAGGTCACAACCTGCAAGAGCACAGCGTGGTACTGATTCGTGGCGGTCGTGTAAAAGACTTGCCAGGTGTTCGTTATCACACCGTTCGCGGTTCTTTGGATACTTCCGGCGTTAAAGGTCGTAACCAGGGTCGTTCGAAGTACGGTACCAAGAAGCCTAAGTAGTATTTGGCTTCCTGTGACAAATTGCAGATTTCTATTTTTCTGAGTCGATAAGAGTAAGGTCGGGCGCACTCCAGAGTGAGTGGTGGTCCCGAGCTACCTGAAGACCGTTTGAGGGCTTATCCATGCCAAGAAGACGCGTAGCAGCCAAGCGCGAAGTGCTTGACGATCCAAAATACGGAAGCCAAATTCTGGCCAAGTTCATGAACCACGTGATGGAAAGCGGCAAAAAAGCCGTTGCCGAGCGTATCGTTTATGGCGCGCTGGAAAAGGTTAAAGAACGCAAGAACAGCGATCCCCTGGAAATCTTCGAGAAAGCTCTCGACGCCATCGCTCCGCTGGTCGAAGTGAAGTCGCGCCGTGTAGGCGGTGCTACTTACCAGGTTCCGGTCGAAGTTCGTCCGTCCCGTCGTAATGCATTGGCAATGCGCTGGCTGGTAGACTTCGCGCGCAAGCGCGGTGAGAAGTCTATGGCTCTGCGTTTGGCTGGCGAACTGCTGGACGCCGCTGAAGGTAAAGGTGCTGCAGTTAAGAAGCGTGAAGACGTGCATCGTATGGCTGAAGCTAACAAAGCTTTCTCGCACTACCGCTTCTAATTTCAGCGTCACTAATTTTGCGAGGGCTTTATGGCTCGTACTACTCCGATTAACCGCTACCGTAACATCGGTATCGTTGCTCACGTGGATGCTGGTAAAACCACCACCACCGAGCGCGTCCTTTTTTACACTGGCGTAAACCACAAAATGGGCGAGGTGCATGATGGCGCCGCGACCATGGACTGGATGGTGCAAGAGCAGGAGCGGGGTATTACCATTACTTCCGCTGCTACGACGGCATTCTGGGCTGGCTCCGTCAAGCAGTTCGAAAAACATCGCTTCAACATCATCGATACCCCGGGTCACGTTGACTTCACTATTGAAGTAGAGCGCTCTCTGCGCGTACTCGATGGCGCGGTCGTTGTGTTCTGCGGTACTTCGGGTGTTGAGCCTCAGTCGGAAACCGTATGGCGTCAAGCCAACAAATACGGCGTTCCACGTCTTGTTTATGTGAACAAGATGGACCGTGCTGGTGCGAACTTCCTGCGCGTGATCGGTCAGATCAAACAGCGTCTGGGTCACACTCCGGTGCCAATCCAGTTGGCTATCGGCTCTGAAGACAATTTCCAGGGTCAGATCGATCTGATGACCATGGAAGCTGTTTACTGGGATGACGCTGACAAGGGCATGGCCCCTCGTCGCGAAGCTATCCCGGCTGAGCTGCAAGAGCTGGCTGACGAGTGGCGCAGCAACATGGTTGAGGCTGCCGCTGAAGCCAACGAAGAGCTGATGAACAAATACCTCGAAGGTGAAGAGCTCACCATCGCGGAAATCGAAGGCGCTTTGCGTCAGCGTACTATCGCTGGCGAAATCGTTCTGGCAGTTTGCGGTTCTTCCTTCAAGAACAAGGGTGTTCCCCTGGTTCTCGACGCAGTGATCAAGTACCTGCCTGCGCCTGTAGACATTCCTGCCATCAAGGGTTCCGACCCGGATGACGAGACTGTTGAAATGGAGCGTCACGCAGACGACAACGAGCCGTTCTCGGCTCTGGCGTTCAAGATCGCTACTGACCCATTCGTGGGTACTTTGACCTTTGCTCGTGTTTATTCGGGCGTGTTGAGCTCCGGCGACGGCGTGATCAACTCGGTTAAAGGCAAGAAAGAGCGTGTTGGTCGTATGGTGCAAATGCACGCGAACACACGTGAAGAGATCAAAGAAGTTCGCGCTGGTGACATCGCGGCTCTGATCGGCATGAAGGACGTCACCACTGGTGATACCCTCTGCTCGGCTGACAAGCCAATCATTCTGGTTCGTATGGACTTCCCGGAGCCGGTTATTTCGGTTGCCGTTGAGCCTAAGACCAAGGATGACCAGGAAAAAATGGGTATCGCTCTGGGCAAACTTGCTCAGGAAGACCCGTCTTTCCGCGTAAAAACTGATGAAGAGACTGGTCAAACGATCATCTCTGGCATGGGCGAGTTGCACTTGGACATCCTGGTTGACCGGATGCGCCGTGAGTTCAACGTTGAAGCCAACATCGGTAAACCACAGGTTTCCTATCGTGAGAAAATCACGAAGGCTTGTGAGATCGAAGGCAAGTTCGTTCGTCAGTCCGGCGGTCGTGGTCAGTTCGGCCATTGCTGGATCCGTTTTGCTCCTGCTGACGAAGGTCAGGAAGGTCTGCAATTCGTAAACGAAGTAGTGGGTGGTGTTGTTCCTAAGGAATACATCCCTGCTATCCAGAAGGGTATCGAAGAGCAGATGAAGAACGGTGTTGTTGCCGGCTATCCGCTGATCGGCCTGAAGGCTACCGTTTTCGATGGTTCTTACCACGACGTCGACTCCAACGAGATGGCGTTTAAGGTGGCAGCCTCCATGGCGACCAAGCAACTGGCTACCAAAGGTGGCGGTGTTGTACTTGAGCCGATCATGAAGGTTGAAGTTGTTACACCTGAGGACTACATGGGCGACGTGATGGGTGACCTGAACCGTCGTCGCGGTCTGATCCAGGGTATGGAAGATACGGTTTCTGGCAAAGTGATTCGCGCCGAAGTACCGTTGGGTGAGATGTTCGGTTATGCGACCGACGTTCGCTCCATGTCTCAGGGTCGCGCGAGCTACTCCATGGAATTCTCCAAATACTCCGAAGCTCCGTCGAATGTCGTCGAAGCTATCGTTAAAAAACAAGGCTGATTTCAGCCCCTTTAGGCTAGGAGTTCACTGTCGTGGCTAAAGAAAAATTTGAACGTAACAAACCGCACGTCAACGTTGGCACCATCGGTCACGTTGACCACGGTAAAACCACTCTGACTGCTGCTCTGACTCGCGTTTGCTCCGAAGTTTTCGGTTCGGCTAAAGTCGATTTCGATAAAATCGACAGCGCGCCAGAAGAAAAAGCACGTGGTATCACCATCAACACCGCTCACGTTGAATACGATTCGGCCGTTCGCCACTACGCGCACGTTGACTGCCCAGGTCACGCCGACTACGTAAAAAACATGATCACTGGTGCTGCTCAGATGGACGGCGCTATCCTGGTTTGTTCGGCTGCTGACGGCCCGATGCCTCAGACTCGCGAGCACATCCTGCTGTCCCGTCAGGTTGGCGTTCCGTACATCGTTGTCTTCCTGAACAAGGCTGACATGGTTGACGACGCAGAGCTGCTGGAACTGGTTGAGATGGAAGTGCGCGATCTGCTGAGCACTTACGACTTCCCGGGCGACGACACCCCGATCATCATCGGTTCTGCTCTGATGGCTCTGAACGGCCAAGACGACAACGAGATGGGCACCACTGCCGTCAAGAAACTGGTTGAGACTCTGGACAGCTACATCCCAGAACCAGTTCGTGCTATCGACAAGCCGTTCCTGATGCCAATCGAAGACGTATTCTCGATCTCGGGTCGCGGTACTGTTGTTACTGGTCGTGTTGAGCGTGGTATCGTCAAAATCCAGGAAGAAGTAGAGATCGTGGGTCTGCGTGATACCACTAAAACTACTTGCACTGGCGTTGAGATGTTCCGCAAGCTGCTGGACGAAGGTCGTGCTGGTGAGAACTGTGGCGTTCTGCTGCGTGGCACCAAGCGTGACGACGTTGAGCGTGGTCAGGTTCTGGTTAAGCCAGGCACTGTTAAGCCGCACACTCAGTTCGAAGCTGAAATCTACGTTCTGAGCAAAGAAGAAGGCGGTCGTCACACTCCTTTCTTCAAAGGCTACCGTCCACAGTTCTACTTCCGTACTACCGACGTAACTGGTAGCTGCGAACTGCCGGAAGGCGTTGAGATGGTTATGCCAGGTGATAACGTGAAAGTTAGCGTTACCCTGATCAAGCCAATCGCAATGGAAGATGGTCTGCGTTTCGCAATTCGTGAAGGCGGTCGTACCGTCGGCGCTGGCGTCGTAGCCAAAATCATCGCGTAAGCAATGATTTGAAAAAAAGCCTCCGCTTGCGGGGGCTTTTTTTATTGGGTTGACACCCCGTTACCTCGTCTATAGAATTGCGCCTCCTTTTAACGGGCGTATTGCGCTCGGTGGGAACAGCAATCTGGAGTCTGAATCCAATGCAAAACCAGCAAATCCGTATCAGGTTGAAGGCTTTTGACCATCGCCTGATCGACCAATCCACCCAGGAAATCGTGGAAACCGCGAAACGTACTGGTGCTCAGGTGCGTGGTCCAATCCCACTGCCGACACGTAAAGAGCGGTTCACCGTTCTGGTTTCCCCGCACGTCAACAAAGACGCGCGCGACCAGTACGAGATCCGTACTCATAAACGCGTTCTGGATATCGTCCAGCCAACGGATAAAACCGTTGACGCGCTTATGAAGCTTGATCTTGCAGCCGGTGTGGAAGTGCAGATCAGCCTCGGCTAAGACTTGGGTCTTAGTCGTGTAACGCTCTGAAATGGGCGGCCATAGCGGGTGAAAGCCCCGTACACTCATGAGGTTTACAACATGACTATTGGTGTAGTCGGTCGTAAATGCGGTATGACCCGTATTTTCACCGAAGAAGGTGTCTCCATTCCGGTTACGGTCATTGAGATCGAGCCGAATCGCGTCACCCAGTTCAAAACTGAAGAGACCGATGGCTATCGTGCAGTGCAAGTCACTGTAGGCGAGCGTCGTGCTTCGCGTGTTACAGCTGCTCAAGCTGGCCACTTCGCTAAAGCGAACGTTGCCGCTGGTCGTGCCGTCATGGAATTCCGTCTTGAAGAAGGCGAGTACCAAGCAGGCGACCTGATCAACGCTGAAATCTTCGCTGCTGGTCAACTGGTTGATGTAACCGGTCAGTCCAAGGGTAAAGGCTTCCAGGGTACGATCAAGCGTTGGAATTTCCGCGGGCAAGATAACACCCACGGTAACTCCGTATCCCACCGCGTCCCAGGCTCTATCGGCCAGTGCCAGACTCCTGGTCGTGTATTCAAGGGCAAAAAAATGTCCGGTCATATGGGCGCTGAGCGCGTGACCGTGCAGTCCCTGGAAGTAGTGCGCGTGGACGCTGAACGCAATCTGTTGTTGGTCAAGGGCGCTGTTCCTGGCGCTACTGGCGGCAACCTGGTTGTACGTCCAGCAGCCAAGGCTCGCGGTTAAGGGGAAGCTGACATGCAATTAAATGTAAATGACGCTCAAGCAATCGAAGTTTCCGAACTGACATTTGGCGGCGAGTTCAACGAGACACTGGTTCACCAGGCAGTCGTAGCCTACATGGCTGGCGGTCGTCAGGGCACCAAGCAGCAAAAGACCCGTTCCGATGTTCGTGGTGGCGGTAAGCGTCCATGGCGTCAGAAGGGTACTGGCCGTGCTCGTGCCGGTACTATCCGTAGCCCAATCTGGCGTGGCGGCGGTACCACTTTCGCAGCACGTCCTCAGGACCACTCTCAGAAGCTCAACAAGAAGATGTATCGCGCAGCTTTGCGCTCCATCCTTGCTGAACTGGTTCGTACTGATCGTCTGGTCGTGGTTCAGGACTTCGCTGTTGAAGCACCGAAAACCAAAGATCTGCTGAACAAGCTGACTGGCATGGGCCTGACTGACGTCCTGATCGTGTCTGATGCTGTTGACCAGAATCTGTACCTGGCTGCTCGCAACCTGCCGCACGTAGATGTACGTGACGTACAAGGTTCCGATCCAGTTAGTCTGATCGCATACGACAAAGTGTTGATCACTGTGTCGGCCGTGAAGAAATTCGAGGAGCTGCTGGGATGAACCAGGAACGCGTATTTAAAGTTCTGCTTGGCCCGCATGTTTCCGAAAAGGCTACGGTTCTCGCAGATAAAAAAGGTCAGTTCGTTTTCAAGGTTGCTACTGACGCAACCAAGCTGGAAATCAAGAAGGCCGTCGAAAGCCTGTTCAGCGTGAAAGTAGAGCGTGTTACTACCCTGAATGTTCTGGGTAAGAGCAAGCGCACTGCTCGCGGTCTGGGCAAGCGTAATGACTGGAAGAAGGCAGTTATCTCCCTTCAGCCAGGCCAAGATCTCGATTTCAGCAGCAGTGCTGAGTAAGGAAGGGGTGCATCATGGCAATCGTTAAATGCAAACCGACTTCCCCTGGCCGCCGTTTTGTGGTCAAGGTGGTCAACCAGGAGCTGCATAAAGGCGCTCCTCACGCACCGCTGCTCGAGAAAAAATCGAAGTCTGGTGGTCGTAACAACAATGGCCGTATTACTACCCGTCATATCGGTGGTGGTCATAAGCAGCATTATCGTCTGGTCGATTTCCGTCGCAACGACAAAGATGGCATCGCTGCCACTGTCGAGCGTATCGAATACGATCCAAACCGTACTGCTCACATCGCATTGCTGCTTTACGCAGACGGCGAGCGTCGCTACATCATCGCCCCTAAAGGCGTGAGTGCTGGCGATCAGCTGATTGCAGGCGCTTTGGCTCCAATCAAACCGGGCAACGCTCTTCAACTGCGTAACATTCCAGTTGGTAGCACCGTTCACGGTATCGAATTGAAGCCAGGTAAAGGTGCACAGATCGCTCGTTCCGCTGGTGCTTCGGCTCAGCTGATCGCTCGTGAAGGTGTCTACGTGACCCTGCGTCTGCGTTCCGGTGAAATGCGTAAAGTGCTTTCCGAGTGCCGTGCAACGCTGGGCGAAGTCTCGAACTCCGAGCACAGCCTGCGTTCCTTGGGTAAAGCTGGTGCTAAGCGCTGGCGTGGCGTTCGCCCAACCGTTCGTGGTGTTGCCATGAACCCGGTTGATCACCCACATGGTGGTGGTGAAGGTCGTACCTCTGGTGGTCGTCATCCGGTATCGCCGTGGGGCTTCCCGACTAAGGGCGCGAAGACTCGTGGTAATAAGCGTACCGACAAAATGATCGTCCGTCGTCGCAAGTAAATAGAGGGATACGACAGTGCCACGTTCTCTGAAAAAAGGTCCTTTTATTGATCTTCACCTACTGAAGAAGATCGAAGTGGCGGCGGAAAAGAACGATCGCAAACCGGTGAAAACCTGGTCGCGTCGTTCGATGATCCTGCCACAAATGGTCGGTCTGACCATTGCTGTGCATAACGGTCGCCAACATGTTCCAGTTCTCGTGAACGAAGACATGGTCGGCCATAAACTAGGCGAGTTTGCCGGTACCCGCACTTATCGTGGGCACGTGGCAGACAAGAAAGCCAAGCGTTAAGGGGTAAGGAACGATGGAAGTAGCCGCTAAGTTGTCGGGCGCTCGAATCTCCGCCCAGAAAACCCGCTTGGTCGCCGACCAGATCCGCGGGAAGAAGGTGGGCGAAGCGCTCAACCTGTTGGCTTTCAGCAACAAGAAAGCTGCCGAGATCCTGAAGAAAGTGCTGGAGTCGGCTGTAGCCAACGCCGAGCATAACGAAGGCGCAGACGTTGATGACCTCCGGGTCTCCACCGTTTTCGTCAACGAAGGGCGTTCGCTGAAGCGCATCATGCCACGTGCCAAAGGCCGTGCTGATCGCATCGTCAAGCGGTCTTGCCATATCACTGTCAAGGTTGCTGACAAGTAACGGAGTCGAAGAGATGGGTCAGAAAGTACATCCCATTGGCATTCGCCTGGGAATCGTCAAGGAGCACACCTCCGTCTGGTACGCAGACGGTCGGACTTATGCGGACTATTTGTTCGCTGATCTGAAAGTGCGTGAGTATCTCCAAGACAAATTAAAAAGCGCGTCCGTAAGCCGTATCGATATCCATCGTCCGGCTCAGACAGCACGTATCACCATCCACACTGCTCGTCCTGGTATCGTTATCGGGAAGAAAGGTGAAGATGTTGAGAAACTGCGTCAGGACCTGACCAAGCAAATGGGTGTGCCTGTGCACATCAATATCGAAGAAATCCGCAAGCCGGAGCTCGACGGTATGTTGGTTGCGCAGAGCGTAGCTCAGCAGCTGGAGCGTCGCGTTATGTTCCGTCGCGCTATGAAGCGCGCTGTACAGAACGCCATGCGCATTGGTGCCAAAGGCATCAAAATCCAAGTGAGCGGTCGTCTCGGCGGTGCTGAAATCGCACGTACTGAATGGTATCGCGAAGGTCGTGTGCCTTTGCACACCCTGCGTGCCGACATCGACTATGCCAACTACGAAGCTCACACCACTTACGGTGTGATCGGTGTAAAGGTTTGGATCTTCAAAGGCGAAGTAATTGGTGGTCGCCAAGAAGAACTGAAACCACAAGCACCTGCGCCTCGTAAAAAAGCTGCTAAGTAAGGGGTACGCCAAATGTTGCAACCAAAGCGTACGAAGTTCCGCAAGCAGATGACTGGCCACAACCGTGGCTTGGCATTGCGCGGTAGCAAAGTCAGCTTCGGCGAATATGCGCTGAAGTCTGTTGCTCGTGGTCGTCTCACTGCCCGTCAGATTGAGTCAGCGCGTCGTGCTCTGACCCGTCACGTTAAACGTGGCGGTAAAATCTGGATCCGTGTATTCCCGGACAAGCCTGTAACCAAAAAGCCCCTCGAAGTTCGTATGGGTAAAGGTAAGGGTAACGTGGAGTACTGGGTTGCCCAGATTCAGCCAGGCAAAGTCCTGTATGAAATCGAGGGTGTTTCTGAAGAGCTGGCGCGTGAGGCTTTCGCCCTGGCTGCTGCAAAGCTGCCGCTCGCCACCTCCTTTGTTAAACGGACGGTGATGTGATGAAAGCGAATGAACTTCGTGAAAAATCAGCACAGCAGCTGAACGAGCAACTGCTCGGCCTGCTGCGCGACCAGTTCAATCTGCGTATGCAGAAAGCAACTGGCCAGTTGGGGCAGTCTCACCTGCTCTCGCAAGTTAAGCGTGACATCGCTCGCGTGAAGACTGTGCTCAACCAGCAGGCAGGTAAGTAATCATGGCTGAAGCCGAAAAAACCGTCCGTACGCTGACTGGCCGTGTTGTCAGCGACAAGATGGACAAGACCATCACCGTTCTGATCGAGCGTCGCGTTAAGCACCCGATCTACGGTAAATATGTTAAGCGTTCGACTAAGCTGCACGCGCACGACGAAACCAATCAATGCCACATCGGCGACAAAGTCACGATTCGTGAAACTCGTCCTGTAGCCAAGACCAAGTCTTGGGCACTGGTTGATATTCTCGAACGCGCTGTGGAAGTCTAAGGACTAGGGGTCGGAGAAATTATATGATTCAGACTCAATCCATGCTCGATGTGGCCGATAACAGCGGCGCACGCCGCGTTATGTGCATCAAGGTGCTGGGTGGCTCCCATCGTCGTTACGCTGGTATCGGTGACATCATCAAAGTTACCGTCAAGGAAGCAATTCCTCGCGGTAAGGTGAAGAAAGGCCAAGTGATGACTGCTGTTGTAGTCCGCACTCGCCATGGCGTTCGTCGTGCTGACGGCTCCATCATCCGCTTTGATGGCAACGCTGCTGTTCTTTTGAACAACAAGCAAGAGCCGATCGGCACCCGTATCTTTGGGCCAGTGACCCGTGAACTTCGTACTGAGAAGTTCATGAAGATCGTCTCGCTCGCCCCAGAAGTGCTGTAAGGAGATCCGACATGCAAAAGATTCGTCGTGACGACGAGATCATCGTGATCGCCGGCAAAGACAAAGGTAAGCGCGGTAAGGTGCTCAAGGTTCTCGCTGACGACCGTCTGGTCGTTGGTGGGATCAACCTGGTAAAGCGTCATACCAAGCCAAACCCGATGTCGGGCGTACAGGGCGGTATCGTCGAGAAAGAAGCGCCACTGCACGCTTCTAACGTCGCTATTTTCAATGGCGCAACCAACAAGGCTGACCGCGTTGGTTTCAAAGTTGAAGATGGCAAGAAAATTCGTGTCTTCAAGTCGACCCAAAAAGCGGTTGATGCTTGAACACTGCTAGGTAGAAGACCATGGCACGACTAAAAGAGATTTACCGGAAGGAAATCGCTCCGAAGCTTAAGGAAGAACTTAAGCTCGCGAACGTGATGGAAGTTCCGCGCGTTACCAAAATCACCCTGAACATGGGTCTGGGCGAAGCGATCGGCGACAAAAAAGTCATCGAGCACGCTGTTGCTGACCTGGAAAAGATCACCGGTCAAAAAGTCGTTGTGACTTACGCTCGGAAATCCATCGCTGGCTTTAAAGTCCGTGAAGGTTGGCCGATCGGCGTCAAAGTGACTCTGCGCCGCGATCGTATGTATGAATTCCTGGATCGTCTGCTTTCGATCTCCCTGCCTCGGGTTCGCGACTTCCGCGGCCTGAATGCCAAGTCCTTCGATGGTCGTGGTAACTACAGCATGGGCGTAAAAGAGCAGATCATTTTCCCGGAAATCGATTACGACAAGATCGATGCTCTCCGCGGTCTGGACATTACCCTGACCACCACTGCCAAGAACGATGACGAAGGCCGCGCTCTGCTGCGTGCTTTCAAATTCCCGTTCCGCAACTGATTGGAGTAGGAAAATGGCCAAGAAGAGCATGAAGAACCGTGAGCTGAAGCGTCAGCTCACCGTTGCCAAGTACGCCACCAAGCGTGCAGCGCTCAAAGCAATCATCGTTGATCTGAACGCAAGTCCAGAAGCGCGTTGGGAAGCTACCGTAGCTCTGCAGAAGCAGCCACGTGACGCAAGCGCTTCGCGCATGCGTAACCGCTGCCGCATCACTGGTCGTCCGCACGGCGTTTACCGCAAGTTCGGCCTTGGCCGTAACAAGCTGCGTGAAGCTGCAATGCGTGGTGATGTGCCAGGTCTGGTTAAAGCCAGCTGGTAATACGCCTTTCACGCGAAGTTCCGGCTTATCGTGCAAGCGATTGGTCGGAATCAAGCCTGAATTTGAATCAAGCCCCTATTGGGGCTTGATTCATTTCCGGGGTACGCCTAGAATTGCCGGCTCGCCTGAGCCCGTGTTTTTCATTTGCCCGGAATTCTCGGCGATAAGCTGTAGCCGCAAGGCTAATTATTTTGTATTAGGAGCGTCTAGCCCATGAGTATGCAGGACCCGTTAGCGGACATGCTAACTCGTATCCGTAATGCCCAGATGGCTGAAAAGCCCGTCGTAAGCATGCCATCTTCCACTGTGAAGGTTGCTGTAGCCAAAGTCCTGAAAGACGAAGGTTACATTGCGGGTTATCAGATCAGCAGCGAAACAAAACCGCTGTTGTCTATCGAGCTGAAGTACTTCGAAGGCCGTCCAGTCATCGAAGAAGTGAAGCGCGTAAGCCGTCCAGGCCTGCGTCAGTACAAGTCCGTCGATGATCTGCCAAAAGTTCGTGGCGGTCTCGGTGTGTCTATCGTCTCCACCAGCAAAGGTGTGATGACGGATCGTGCTGCGCGCGCTGCCGGTGTCGGCGGCGAAGTGCTTTGCACAGTGTTCTAAGGGGGGATAAGCATGTCACGCGTAGCTAAGAACCCCGTTAAGTTGCCAGCAGGCGTCGAAGTTAAACTCGTCGGCCAGCAGCTTTCGGTGAAGGGCGCCAAAGGCACTCTAGATCTGAACATCCATTCGTCCGTTGAGATTGTTGAAGAAGCTGGTGAGCTGCGTTTCGCTGCTCGCAATGGCGATCAACAGACTCGCGCAATGGCCGGCACCACTCGTGCACTGGTTAACAACATGGTCCAGGGCGTAAGCCAAGGCTTCGAGCGTAAGCTCCAGCTGGTCGGTGTTGGTTACAAAGCGCAAGCAAAAGGCACAGTGCTGAACCTGGCTCTTGGCTTCTCGCACCCAGTGGATTACGACCTGCCGGAAGGCATCACCGCTGAGACTCCCAACCAGACCGATATCTTCATCCGAGGTATCGACAAGCAGTTGGTTGGTCAAGTGGCCGCTGAGATCCGCGACTTCCGCCGTCCTGAGCCGTACAAAGGCAAAGGTGTGCGTTACGCAGACGAAGTCGTCCGCCGTAAAGAAGCCAAGAAGAAGTAGGGCATAGCAAATGACCGTCAAAAAAGTTACCCGACTGCGTCGCGCTCGCAAAGCACGCCTGAAAATGCACGAGCTAGAAGTCGTGCGTCTCTGCGTGCACCGCTCTTCGCAGCACATTTATGCCCAGGTCATTTCGGCCGACGGCAGCAAAGTCCTGGCGAGCGCCTCGACTTTGGACAAAGAACTGCGTGATGGTGCCACTGGCAACATCGACGCGGCCACTAAGGTTGGCCAGCTGGTTGCTGAGCGTGCGAAAGCCGCCGGCGTATCACAAGTGGCTTTCGACCGTTCTGGCTTCAAGTACCACGGCCGCGTCAAGGCGCTGGCTGATGCTGCTCGTGAAGGCGGGCTGGAGTTCTAAGTTATGTCAAATAACGACCAAAAACGCGACGAAGGCTACATTGAGAAGCTGGTTCAAGTTAACCGCGTTGCAAAGACTGTAAAAGGCGGCCGTATCTTCACTTTCACCGCGTTGACCGTGGTTGGTGATGGTAAAGGGCGTGTTGGTTTTGGCCGTGGCAAGTCACGTGAAGTGCCTGCTGCGATCCAGAAGGCGATGGAAGCTGCTCGCCGCAACATGATCCAGGTTGATCTGAATGGCACTACTCTGCAGTACGCAATGAAGTCTGCCCATGGCGCTTCGAAGGTGTACATGCAGCCTGCCTCTGAAGGTACCGGTATCATCGCTGGCGGCGCTATGCGCGCAGTGTTGGAAGTTGCTGGTGTTCAGAACGTATTGGCCAAGTGCTACGGCTCGACTAACCCTGTAAACGTGGTTCACGCCACTTTCAAGGGTTTGAAAGCTATGCAATCTCCTGAGTCTATTGCTGCCAAGCGCGGCAAAAGTGTCAAGGAGATCTTCTGATCATGGCTACCGTTAAAGTAACGCTGATCAAAAGCATGACCGGTCGCATTCCTAACCACAAACTGTGTGTTAAAGGTCTGGGTCTGCGTCGCATCGGTCACACTGTAGAAGTGCTGGATACTCCTGAGAATCGCGGGATGATCAACAAGGCTTACTACATGCTGCGAGTCGAGGGTTAATCGATGAAACTCAATGATCTGAGTCCAGCGCCGGGTTCCCGTCGCGAAAAGCATCGTCCGGGCCGTGGTATCGGTAGTGGTTTGGGTAAGACTGGTGGCCGTGGCCACAAAGGTCAAACCTCCCGCTCCGGTGGCACTATTGCTCCGGGCTTTGAAGGCGGCCAACAGCCGCTGCATCGTCGCCTGCCAAAATTCGGCTTCGTTTCCCTGAAGGCCATGGATCGCGCAGAAGTGCGTTTGTCCGAGCTGGCTAAAGTGGAAGGCGACGTTGTAACTGTGCAGTCCCTGAAGGATGCCAACGTGATCAACCAAAACGTACAGCGTGTGAAAATCATGCTGTCCGGCGAAGTTAATCGCGCTGTCACCATCAAAGGTATCGCAGCCACCAAAGGTGCGCGTGCGGCTATCGAAGCAGCTGGCGGCAAGTTCGAGGAATAAATGGCTAAGCAAGGTGCTCTCTCTGCGCTCGGCAAAGGCGGTATGTCTGAACTCTGGGCTCGTCTGCGTTTTCTGTTCCTGGCGATTATCGTCTACCGAATAGGCGCACACATCCCGGTTCCAGGTATTAACCCGGAGCGACTCGCAGACCTGTTTCGACAGAATGAGGGGACCATTCTTAGCTTGTTCAACATGTTTTCCGGCGGTGCGCTGGAGCGGATGAGTATTTTTGCACTGGGGATCATGCCGTACATTTCGGCATCGATCATCATGCAATTGATGACAGCCGTCAGCCCACAGCTGGAGCAGTTGAAGAAGGAAGGGGAAGCTGGCCGTCGCAAGATCAGCCAGTACACCCGCTACGGCACCGTTGTCCTGGCCTTGGTTCAAGCTATCGGCATGTCCGTTGGTCTGGCCGGTCAGGGCGTCGCGTTCTCTGCAGACATAGGCTTCCACTTCGTTGCTGTCACCACCTTTGTGGCTGGTGCGATGTTCATGATGTGGCTAGGCGAGCAGATTACCGAGCGCGGTGTTGGTAACGGTATCTCGATGTTGATCTTCGCAGGTATCGTCGCCGGTCTTCCGAGAGCAATCGGGCAGTCTTTCGAGTCTGCTCGCATGGGTGACATCAATATCTTCGCCCTGGTTGCTATCGGTTTGCTGGCAGTAGCGATTATCGGTTTCGTGGTGTTCATTGAGCGTGGTCAGCGTCGTATTGCTGTTCACTACGCCAAGCGTCAGCAGGGCCGTAAGGTTTTTGCTGCGCAGACTAGCCACTTGCCGCTGAAAGTGAACATGGCTGGCGTTATTCCGGCTATTTTCGCGAGCAGCATTTTGCTGTTTCCGGCGTCGTTGGGTGCCTGGTTTGGTCAGTCTGAAGGTATGGGCTGGTTGCAGGACATCTCGCAGTCGATCGCTCCTGGTCAGCCGTTGAATATTCTGCTGTTTAGTGCAGGGATTATTTTCTTCTGCTTCTTCTATACGGCGTTGATGTTCAATCCGAAAGACGTAGCGGAAAACCTGAAGAAGTCCGGTGCCTTTATTCCGGGTATCCGTCCAGGTGAGCAGTCTGCGCGCTATATTGATGGCGTTCTGACCCGCTTGACCATGTTCGGTGCTCTATATATGACGGCCGTCTGCTTGTTGCCCCAGTTCCTGGTGGTTGCAGCAAACGTACCGTTCTACCTTGGCGGGACCTCGTTGCTGATCGTGGTAGTGGTTGTGATGGACTTCATGTCCCAAGTACAATCGCACCTCGTTTCGCACCAGTACGAATCCCTGATGAAGAAAGCCAACCTGAAGGGCTACGGCAGCGGCATGTTGCGCTGATGTACCCATAAGGTTCGAGGAGCTGGTAATGAAAGTTCGTGCATCGGTGAAAAAGCTGTGCCGCAACTGCAAGATTATTCGCCGCGAAGGTGTTGTTCGAGTAATTTGCAGCGCGGAACCACGTCACAAACAGCGCCAAGGCTGAGTGTGATCTGTGCTTAAGCCCAGCAGCTAGTGCGCTGCTGGGTTGATTATTTGTTATTACAGCGATATTATCTCGCGCCCTATTTCTTGGCTTCCGGGGCGTAGGTAGCTGTCAATTGGAGTCCCACTGAATGGCCCGTATTGCAGGCGTTAACATTCCAGATAACAAGCATACTGTTATCTCGCTGACCTACATCTATGGTGTTGGTCGCACCACTGCACACAAGATCTGTGCAACCACTGGGGTTAACCCAGCGGCAAAGATCAAAGATCTGAGCGACGAGCAGATTGAACTACTGCGTGGCGAAGTGGCGAAGTTCACCACTGAAGGTGACCTGCGTCGCGAAATCAACATGAAAATCAAGCGCTTGATGGACTTGGGCTGCTACCGCGGTCTGCGCCATCGTCGTGGTCTTCCAGTACGCGGTCAGCGTACCAAGACTAACGCGCGTACTCGCAAAGGTCCGCGTAAGCCGATCCGCAAGTAATCGCATTAGCGCAACGACAGGAATTTAGTCATGGCAAAACCTGCTGCTCGTCCTCGTAAAAAAGTTAAAAAGACGGTGGTTGATGGCATCGCCCACATCCACGCTTCTTTTAACAACACAATCGTCACCATCACCGATCGTCAAGGTAACGCGCTGTCCTGGGCTACCTCCGGCGGTTCGGGTTTCCGCGGTTCTCGCAAGTCCACGCCGTTCGCTGCTCAAGTAGCTGCTGAACGTGCTGGTCAAGCTGCGCTGGAATATGGTCTGAAGAACCTCGACGTTAACGTCAAAGGTCCAGGTCCAGGTCGTGAGTCTGCTGTCCGTGCATTGAACGGCTGTGGCTATAAGATCGCCAGCATCACCGACGTGACGCCAATCCCGCACAACGGGTGCCGTCCGCCGAAGAAGCGCCGCGTGTAATCCAGGAGACTGTAGAAAATGGCTCGTTACATTGGTCCAAAATGCAAACTTGCTCGTCGTGAAGGCACCGATCTCTTTCTGAAGAGCGGCGTTCGCGCGATCGAATCCAAGTGCAACATCGAAGCAGCTCCAGGTATCCACGGCCAGCGCCGTGGCCGTCAGTCCGACTACGGCACCCAGCTGCGTGAGAAACAAAAAGTTCGTCGTATCTATGGCGTACTCGAGCGTCAATTCAGCGGTTACTACAAAGAAGCTGCCGGCAAGAAAGGCGCTACTGGTGAGAACCTGTTGCAACTGCTCGAATGCCGTCTGGATAACGTTGTATACCGTATGGGCTTCGGCTCGACTCGTGCTGAATCCCGTCAATTGGTTTCGCACAAGTCGATCAGCGTGAACGGCAAAACCGTAAACGTTCCGTCGTATCAGGTTCGTGCCGGTGACGTGGTTGCTATCCGCGAGAAAGCCAAGAACCAACTGCGCATCGTCCAGGCTCTCGATCTGTGTGCCCAACGTGGCCGCGTAGAATGGGTAGAAGTAGACACTGAGAAGAAATCGGGCGTTTTCAAGAACGTTCCAGCTCGCAGTGATCTGTCCGCCGACATCAACGAAAGCCTGATTGTCGAGCTCTACTCCAAGTAAGGGCTAGAAAATAGGTGCATCCATGCAGATTTCGGTAAATGAGTTCCTGACACCCCGCCACATTGATGTGCAGGTTGTCAGTCCAACCCGCGCCAAGATTACTCTCGAGCCTCTCGAGCGTGGTTTTGGCCATACCCTGGGCAACGCGCTGCGCCGCATCCTGTTGTCCTCCATGCCCGGCTGTGCAGTAGTCGAGGCCGAGATTGACGGTGTACTCCATGAGTACAGCGCCATCGAAGGTGTACAGGAAGATGTAATTGAAATCCTGTTGAACCTTAAAGGTCTGGCTATCAAGCTGCACGGTCGAGACGAAGTTACGCTGACCTTGTCGAAGAAGGGTTCGGGGGTGGTTACCGCTGCCGATATTCAGCTGGATCATGATGTCGAGATCGTTAACCCCGATCACGTAATCGCTAACCTGGCGTCTAACGGCGCCCTGAACATGAAGCTCACCGTAGCTCGTGGTCGTGGTTATGAACCGGCAGACTCGCGTCAGAGCGATGAAGATGAAAGCCGCAGCATTGGTCGCTTGCAGCTTGACTCTTCGTTCAGCCCGGTTCGCCGTATCGCATACGTGGTGGAAAACGCCCGTGTCGAGCAGCGTACTAACCTGGACAAGCTGGTTATTGATCTGGAAACCAACGGTACTCTGGATCCTGAAGAGGCTATCCGCCGCGCTGCAACCATTCTGCAACAGCAGTTGGCTGCGTTCGTCGACCTCAAAGGTGACAGTGAGCCAGTGGTAATCGAACAGGAAGACGAGATCGATCCGATCCTGCTCCGTCCGGTTGACGATTTGGAATTGACTGTACGTTCGGCCAACTGCCTCAAGGCGGAGAACATTTACTACATCGGCGACCTGATTCAGCGCACCGAAGTAGAACTGTTGAAGACTCCAAACCTTGGCAAGAAATCCTTGACTGAGATCAAGGACGTCCTGGCCTCCCGTGGTCTGTCCCTCGGCATGCGCCTCGACAACTGGCCGCCGGCAAGTCTTAAGAAGGACGACAAGGCGACTGCCTGATCGTCGTAATCACCGAACGTTGTGTTTGGTAAGGAATGAACCATGCGTCATCGTAAAAGTGGTCGTCACCTGAGCCGGACTAGCTCCCACCGTAAGGCCATGTTTCAAAACATGGCGGTGTCGCTGTTCGAGCACGAACTGATCAAAACTACATTGCCGAAAGCTAAAGAACTGCGTCGCGTTGCTGAGCCGCTGATCACTTTGGCTAAAACAGACAGTCTGGCTAACCGCCGTCTGGCTTTCGACCGTACTCGTTCGAAAGCAATCGTTGGTAAGCTGTTCAACGATCTGGGCAAGCGTTATGCAACCCGCGAGGGTGGCTATCTGCGCATCCTGAAGTGCGGTTTCCGCACTGGCGACAACGCGCCAATGGCGTATGTCGAGCTGGTTGATCGTCCTGCTGGCGGCGAAGCTGTATCCGCTGAGTAAGACGTCAGTCTGAAACGAAGAACCGGGCCTAGTGCCCGGTTTTTTGTTTTCAGGATTCGGTGATTTCGTATTGTCTATGGCTATCGAAGACTAAGATTTAATAAATTTCGCTGTGTAACAGAAGTGGACAATAATCCCTGCCATGCCGATTAGCCGGTCGTTTATGCCAGAGGAATTATTAATGAGCCAACCCAAGACTCTCACCACCGCCAGCGGCGCACCTGTAGCTGATAACCAGAATTCCCGTTCCGCTGGTCCTCGTGGCCCGTTACTGCTTGATGATTTTCATCTGATTGAGAAGCTTGCCCACTTCAATCGTGAAAACATCCCTGAGCGTCGTGTGCACGCGAAAGGTTCTGGCGCTCACGGCACCTTTACTCTCACCCGCGATATCACCCAATACACCAGTGCTAATCTGTTCAATACCGTGGGTAAACAGACCCCGATTTTTCTGCGCTTCTCTACTGTCGGTGGTGAACGTGGTTCTGCTGACACTGAGCGCGATCCTCGCGGCTTCGCACTGAAGTTCTACACAGAAGAAGGTAACTGGGACATCGTTGGCAACAACACACCGGTTTTCTTTATCCGTGACCCGCTGAAATTCCCGGACTTTATCCACACGCAAAAACGCCAGCCGCAGACCAACCTGAAGAATGCGCAAATGATGTGGGACTTCTGGTCTCATTCCCCTGAGGCGCTGCACCAGGTCACCATCCTGTTTTCGGATCGCGGTATCCCGGATGGTTATCGCCACATGCACGGCTTCGGTAGCCACACTTACAGCCTGATCAGCGCTGCTGGTGAGCGTCACTGGGTTAAATGGCACTACAAGACCCAGCAAGGCATCAAGAACCTTACGCCTGCCGATGCTGCGCGCATTGCGGGAACGGATCCTGATTACGCTCAACGTGACTTGTTCACCGCCATTGAAAAAGGCGACTTCCCGAAGTGGACCGTCTGCATTCAATTGATGACCGAAGCTCAAGCGGCAGCCCATCACGAGAATCCTTTCGACGTGACCAAAACCTGGTCGCAGAAAGAGTACCCCCTGATTGAAGTCGGTGAGATTGAGCTCAATCGCAATCCGCTTAACTATTTTGCTGAAGTTGAGCAAGCGGCATTTGGTCCAAGCAACATGGTTCCGGGTGTAGGCCTGTCTCCGGATCGCATGCTGCAAGGGCGCGTTTTCGCATACGCCGATGCGCACCGCTACCGGGTGGGCACCAATCACCAGCACTTGCCAATCAACGCACCCCGGAATCCGGTTCATAGCTACCAGCGTGATGGTGCGATGGCTTTCGGTACTAACGGTGGTTCAGGGCCAAACTACGAGCCTAACAGCTACTCAGATGCGCCGAAGCAGGCTCCGCATTATGCTGAGCCATCGCTGGCTCTTAGCGGCGCAGCTGATCGTTATGATCATCGTGAAGATGGCGATTACTACAGCCAGGCGGGTAAGTTGTTCAACCTGATGAGTGCCGACCAGAAAGCACTGCTGATCAACAATATTGCGGGCACGATGGCCGATGTTTCCAGCGATGTGGTGCAGCGTCAGTTGCAGCATTTCTGCAAAGCCGATGCTGCTTACGGCGAGGGTATTGCGAAAGCGTTGAGCGTATCGCTGATGTAAGTCTAAGTGATAAACGGAACCGCCCTCATTTGGGCGGTTTTTCGTATCTGATCACCGATTTTTCGCTGCTTTTTGTCGATTTTTATCACTTTGGACAGTGACCTTCGCAAGCGGTTGGTTCAGACTATGCACTTTCAGGCAGGAGACGTGGGCGATGCTAGGCCACCCGGAAGTAATCGATTATCTCAATACGCTGCTGGTGGGCGAATTGGCAGCGCGTGACCAATATTTCGTTCATTCGCGTATGTACGAAGACTGGGGCTTCACCAAGCTCTACGAGCGTATCAATCACGAGATGGAAGAAGAGGCACAGCACGCCGATGCTCTGATGCGTCGTATATTGATGCTCGAAGGCACTCCGCGCATGCGTCCGGATGATCTGGATGTCGGTACTACGGTCCCAGAGATGTTCGCTGCTGATCTGCGTCTTGAGTACAAGGTCCGTGCTGCGCTGTGCAAGGGCATTGAGCTCTGCGAGCTGCACAAGGATTACGTAACGCGTGAAATCCTCCGTGTTCAGTTGAACGATACCGAAGAAGATCACACCTACTGGCTCGAAAAGCAGTTGGGTCTGATCAAGACCATCGGCCTGGAAAACTACCTGCAGTCGCAATTCTGATTTCGTAGCCAGACAAGCCGCATAAAAAAGCCCCTGCACTTTTACGTGACAGGGGCTTTTTGATTCTAGCGGCCTGACAATGTCAGGCTTTGTCCCTGAGCAGCAGAGGCTTGAGATAGTGACCTGTGTAGGATTGCTCCATTTCAGACACCTGCTCCGGCGTACCTACGGCAATGATCTGTCCGCCTTTGGAGCCGCCTTCCGGACCAAGGTCCACAAGCCAGTCGGCAGTCTTGATCACATCAAGGTTGTGCTCGATGACTACCACGGTATTACCGTGGTCGCGTAAACGATGCAGAACGTCCAGCAGTTGTTGGATATCTGCGAAGTGCAGGCCTGTGGTCGGCTCATCAAGGATATACAGCGTTTTGCCGGTATCGCGCTTGGACAGCTCGCGTGACAGCTTCACCCGTTGAGCTTCGCCGCCAGACAACGTAGTCGCAGATTGACCCAGCTTGATGTAAGACAGGCCCACATCCATCAGGGTCTGTAGCTTGCGCGCCAGCGCTGGAACCGCATCGAAGAACTCGCGTGCTTCTTCGATGGTCATTTCAAGCACTTCGTGAATGCTCTTGCCCTTGTATTTGATCTCAAGGGTTTCGCGGTTGTAGCGCTTGCTCTTGCACACATCGCACGGTACGTAGATATCCGGCAGGAAGTGCATCTCGACCTTGATCAGGCCATCACCCTGACACGCCTCGCAGCGGCCGCCCTTGACGTTGAAAGAGAAACGCCCTGGTCCGTATCCGCGGGAGCGCGACTCAGGTACCCCTGAGAACAGCTCGCGAATCGGCGTGAACAGACCGGTGTAAGTTGCCGGGTTGGAGCGAGGGGTACGACCAATCGGGCTTTGATCGATGTCCACGACCTTGTCCAGATGTTCCAGACCTTTGATGCTGTCGTGGGTCGCAGCTTCCAGCGTCGTGGCGCCGTTCAGTGCGGTTGCACTGAGCGGGAACAGCGTGTTGTTGATCAGCGTCGATTTGCCCGAACCTGAAACACCGGTCACGCAGGTCAGCAAGCCAATGGGGATTTCCAGATCAACGTTGCGCAAGTTGTTGCCGCGAGCACCCTTGAGGGTCAGTGACAGCTTCTTGTTGCGGGGTGTGCGTTTGGCCGGGACGGCGATCTTCACCCGACCTGACAGGTACTTGCCCGTGAGCGAGTCAGGGTGCGCCATGACCTCGTCCGGCGTTCCCTCGGCGACAATGTGCCCGCCATGCACGCCAGCGCCTGGGCCGATGTCGACCACATAGTCTGCAAGGCGAATCGCATCTTCATCGTGCTCGACCACGATAACGGTGTTACCAATATCGCGAAGGTGTTTGAGCGTTCCTAGCAACCGGTCATTGTCCCGCTGGTGCAGGCCAATCGAGGGTTCGTCGAGGATGTACATGACACCGACGAGACCCGCACCAATCTGGCTGGCGAGCCGGATACGCTGCGCTTCACCGCCCGAGAGCGTGTCAGCGCTGCGATCCAGCGTCAGGTAATCAAGACCGACGTTGACGAGGAACTCGAGACGCTCGCGAATCTCCTTAAGAATCTTGTCAGCGATTTCACCACGACGTCCTGTCAGCTTCAGCTCACCGAAATAGTCGGTCGCATCACCGATTGGCATGTTCGTAACGGCAGGCAGTGTCTTCTCGCCAACCCAAACGTGACGAGCCTCGCGACGCAGGCGTGTGCCGCGGCAATCCGGGCAAGGCTGCGTGCCGAGAAACTTCGCCAGCTCTTCGCGAACGGTCGCCGACTCGGTTTCCCGGTAACGACGCTCCAGATTGGGCACGATGCCTTCGAACGGGTGAGCACGTTTGACGATGTCACCGCGATCGTTCAAATAGCGGAAGTCGACATTCTGCGAGCCGCTGCCATTGAGCAAGGTTTTCTGAATATCACCTGGCAGTTCCTTGAACGGTACTTCCAGGCTGAAATCGTAGTGCTTGGCCAGCGAACCGAGCATCTGGAAGTAATACACGTTGCGCCTGTCCCAGCCGCGTATAGCGCCTTCAGCCAGGGTTAGCTCTGCGTTTACCAGACGCTTGATGTCGAAAAACTGCTTAACGCCCAAGCCATCGCACGTCGGACATGCGCCGGCCGGGTTGTTGAAGGAAAACAGTTTGGGTTCAAGCTCGCTGATCGCGTGGCCGCAGATCGGACAGGCGAAGCGGGCAGAGAAAATCATCTCTTCACCGGGCTCGTCATCCATTGGCGCAACCCAAGCGATACCGTCAGCCAGTTTCAGCGCGGTCTCAAAGGACTCCGCCAAACGCTGTTGCAGATCGGCACGCACCTTGAAACGGTCGACCACCACATCGATGGAATGCTTCTTCTGTTTATCCAGCTTTGGCAACTCGTCGAGTTCGCACAGACGGCCATCTACCCGGGCGCGGACGAAGCCTTGTGCGCGCAGCTCTTCGAACACTGACAAGTGCTCGCCCTTGCGCTCACGGATCACCGGGGCCAGCAGCATCAATTTGCTGCCCTCAGGTTGCGCCATTACCAGGTCAACCATCTGGCTGACGGTTTGCGCTTCCAGTGGAATGTCGTGATCCGGGCAGCGAGGCTGACCAACGCGAGCATAAAGCAGGCGCAGGTAGTCGTAGATCTCGGTGATCGTGCCCACGGTCGAACGCGGGTTGTGTGAAGTCGATTTCTGCTCGATGGAAATGGCCGGCGACAGGCCTTCGATGGTATCGACGTCCGGCTTTTCCATCATGGAAAGGAATTGCCGGGCATACGCGGAAAGCGATTCGACATAGCGCCGTTGCCCTTCGGCGTACAGGGTGTCGAATGCCAGCGATGACTTGCCAGAACCGGAAAGCCCGGTAATGACGATCAGCTTGTCGCGTGGCAGGGTCAGGTCAATGTTCTTCAGGTTGTGGGTTCGAGCCCCACGAATCAGGATCTTGTCCAAAATGGCCTCGCACGGCGGGCGTCGAAAACGTAGGAGTATACGGAAAAAACACTGGATGGATGCACACTATATGAATAGCTGTCTTAGCCGTAAATGAAGACTGTGTCATCTAGGCGTGTCATAGCGTCGCGATATACCCCGTCAATCGATGGGACTGGTAGAATCGCCGCCGGTTCACACGAGGTTTTTCCATGCACGATCCCCACAGCGAGAGAATGAGCGGCGGCGAGACCCGCGCAGCAGGCGGTCTTGCGCTGGTATTTGCGTTTCGCATGCTTGGCATGTTCATGGTTCTGCCTGTGCTTGCGACCTATGGCATGGACCTGGCGGGAGCCAGCCCGGCGTTGATCGGTCTCGCAATCGGCGCTTATGGCCTGACCCAGGCGTTCCTGCAGATTCCCTTCGGGATTATTTCCGACCGTATCGGACGGCGTCCGGTTATCTATTTCGGCTTGATCATTTTCGCCTTGGGCAGCGTCCTGGCAGCGAGTGCAGATTCGATCTGGGGCATCATTGCCGGACGTATTCTGCAGGGTGCCGGTGCCATCTCCGCAGCGGTCATGGCCTTGCTCTCGGATCTGACCCGGGAGCAGCATCGCACCAAGGCAATGGCCATGATCGGCATGACTATTGGTCTTTCGTTTGCGATCGCCATGGTGGTCGGGCCGATCCTGACCAGCGCCTTTGGCTTGTCCGGTCTGTTTCTCGCAACCGGTGCGATGGCCTTGGTGGGGATTTTCATTGTCGCGTTCGTGGTGCCAAAAAATACCGTCACCTTGCAGCACCGCGAATCGGGCGTTGCGCGTCAGGCGTTAGGGCCGACCTTGCGTCATCCTGATCTTCTTCGACTGGATTTGGGTATCTTCGTGTTGCACGCGATGCTCATGTCAAGCTTTGTGGCCTTGCCGCTGGCACTGGTGACAAAAGCCGGTTTGCCCAAAGAAGAGCACTGGTGGGTCTATCTCACGGCACTGTTGATTTCATTTTTCGCAATGATCCCATTCATTATTTATGGTGAGAAAAAGCGTCAGATGAAGCGTGTGCTCATCGGTGCAGTCACCGTATTGATGCTCACTGAACTATTCTTCTGGGAGTTTGGGAACACGTTACGAGCACTGGTCATCGGGACAGTGGTATTCTTCGTCGCGTTCAACCTGCTGGAAGCGTCTTTGCCGTCATTGATCAGCAAAGTCTCACCGGCTGGCGGAAAAGGTACGGCGATGGGGGTTTATTCCACCAGCCAGTTCCTTGGTTCGGCCGCAGGTGGGATACTCGGCGGCTGGTTGTTCCAGCATGGCGGGCTCGACGTGGTGTTCCTTGGCGGGGCTGCGATGGCCGCCATCTGGCTAGCGGTTGCAGTGACCATGCGTGAACCGCCTTACGTGACGAGCCTGCGTCTGCCCTTGTCGCCTGAAGCCCTGCGTGATGCGGGCCTGGCGGACAGACTGAAGGCCGTGGAAGGCGTAACGGATGCAGTGGTGGTTGCCGAGGAGGCAGCCATCTATATCAAATTGGATACAAAACTATTGGATCGCGCGTCTCTGGAACGGATGGTCAACCCAGCCACCCAAGCGTGCGAAGCCTAGGAGAACGTTATGGCCCGTGGGGTTAACAAAGTTATATTGGTCGGCACATGCGGCCAGGATCCCGAAGTTCGCTACCTGCCTAACGGTAATGCCGTGACCAACCTGAGTCTGGCGACCAGCGAACAGTGGACTGACAAACAGACCGGTCAGAAAGTCGAAAAGACTGAATGGCACCGTGTGTCGATGTTCGGCAAAGTCGCCGAAATCGCTGGCGAATACCTGCGCAAGGGTTCCCAGGTCTACATTGAAGGCAAGCTGCAGACCCGCGAGTGGGAAAAAGACGGTATCAAGCGTTATACGACTGAAATCGTCGTGGACATGCAAGGCACCATGCAACTGCTGGGCGGCCGTCCACAAAACGACGGCGCTCCTCAAGGGCAAGGTGGCGGCAATTATCAGAATTCCGCTCCACGTCCTCAGCAGTCGCGTCCACAGCAGTCCGCGCCACAGCAGCAGCCACAGCGCGAATCCCGTCCGGCTCCGCAGCAACAAGCGCCACAGCCGGCCGCCGATTTCGACAGCTTTGATGACGATATCCCGTTCTAGCCAATTCGCTTCATCCGGCTAAACGAAAAAGCCCGCAGCGTTCATTCGCTGCGGGCTTTTTGTTGGGGCGCTCATGACAGATTCGACCTTGTAGGAGCTGCCGAAGGCTGCGATTGCGGTGTCTCAGGATAACTGCTTCGCAGCTTTCGGCAGCTCCTACAGGTCCAATGTTTGCGGAGAGTCAGCGCGGTGCCATGGGCAACGGAGCTTTCTGTTACAACCCCAACTCAGACAACCCCGGATGATCATCCGGACGTCGACCCAACGGCCAGTGAAACTTGCGCTCCGACTCTTTGATCGGCATGTCGTTGATGCAGGCGAAGCGGTTGGCCATCAAGCCATTCGCGTCGAACTCCCAGTTCTCGTTGCCGTATGAGCGGAACCAGTTGCCCGAGTCATCGTGCCATTCGTAGGCGTAGCGCACGGCGATACGGTTATCGGTGAAGGCCCATAATTCTTTGATCAGCCGGTAGTCCAGTTCCTTCGCCCATTTGCGAGTCAGGAAGGCTTTGGCTTCGTCCCGGTTGGTCGCGAACTCTGTGCGGTTGCGCCATTTAGTATCCAGTGTGTAAGCCAATGCGACTTTTTCGGGATCGCGACCATTCCAGCCATCTTCGGCCAGGCGGACTTTCTGGATTGCAGATTCCCGGGTGAAGGGCGGCAAAGGCGGGCGGGTTTCAGTGCTGGATGACATGGCAAAACCTCTGGACGGACAGTGGGGGGATCAGCTTGCAGTAGGCGCGGGGTTTTTCGTTACGGCGTTCAAGAGCAGTTGCGCCATGTCCCTGGCGCTGTCTGCGGCGTTGTGGTCGCCCATGACCAAGGCGAGGGTGATGGCGCCGTCGATGAGGATCAGCAGTTGTTTGGCCAGCACATCGGGCTGTTCGATGTTCAATTGCTGGCAGAGCTCCAGTGCGTAATCAAACAGCTTCTGCTTGTGGGCTTTTGCCAACTGACGGATTGGATCCTCAGCGTCGCCGATCTCACCCGCCGTATTGATAAATGCGCAGCCACGAAAGCCTTCTGATTCAAACCAGCCTTTGAGCACGGTGAACATTTCGAGAATGCGCGCTTCAGGGCTAGCGGCCTTATCGGTCTCAGTGCGAAACCAATGCATCCAGCGAACATCGCGCGCGCTAAGCGCGTTCACGGCCACGTCTTCCTTGGTCGCGTAATATCGGTAGATGCTTTTGCGTGCCACGCCGGAAGTACGTACCAGCAAGTCCATGCCCATGGCATGAATCCCGTTGGTGTAGATCAGTTGCTCGGCGGTTTGCAGGATTTTGTCCTGAACAGCAGTGGTCGGTGTCTTATTCATGGTTGAAGAGTAGAACGATCGTTCTACCCTGTCAAACGTATCGCTTAAACCACCTGATCCGTTTTCGGGATCGCCCGTTTGCGTTGTACAGAGTCTGGCTCTGCACGGCTAAGGGTGATTGGGATGGATTTGGCGGCGGGGACCTTGCTACGTTCCGCGTAGTGCCAAAGCGGCACTAACGGATTACATTCCGGGTAATACGCCGCGCTGCAGCCTTCGGGAATGTCGTAGGCAATGATTTGCATTGGCCCGGCTTCTCGTGGCGTTTCCGGTTCCACTGCTGTCTTTAGCAAAACCCAGTCACCGGCGGTAAAGCCGAGCCGCACGATGTCGTTACGATTCATGAAAATCACCGAACGTGTACCGCTGACGCCCCGAAAGCGATCTTCATAGCCATAGATCGTGGTGTTGAATTGGTCATTGCTGCGTAGCGTCATCAGTTGCAGAACATCATGGCAATCAGATCCCGGGCTGACGTCACTGTCTTCATCAAGGGATTGTGGAGTGATGAAATGGGCACGCCCGCTCTCGGTTTTCCATTCACGCTGAATGGCCGGTATCGGTTTATGAAAGCCACCGGTTTGCCACATCCGGGTTTCCATATCATGAAAAATTTCCGGGTACACGGTCGCGATGGCTTGGCGAATCTTGCTGTAGTCACTGCGCCAGGCATCCCAGTCGATGTGCTCTGTTCCCGTCAGTGTCGCTTCTGCCAGGCCCGCAATGATCGCGGTCTCGGCGCGCAATTGTTCGCTCGCCGGTTCGCTGGTGCCTTTCCAGCCATGAATGCAGCCAGTGCTGTCTTCGGTGCTATAGCTTTGTGCGTGACCGTTCTGGCGGTCGATCTCAATCTTGCCGAGGCACGGTAGCAGCCAAGTGTTTTTCGCCGTAACCAGATGGGTGCGGTTGAGTTTGGTGGCAATTTGTACGCTCAGTTGCAGATTTTTCCAGGCAGGTTCCATGCGTGAGGTATCGGGAATCGCCCGGAGAAAATTACCGCCCAGACCGATGAAACCGCGCACGCTGCCGTCAACGATGCCTTCGCAGGTTTCCACGGTCGCACGCCCTTTGTTTTTCGGGACCTGAAACCCGAACGACTTCTCAATGTTATCCACAGGCACCTTGCCTGGGTCTTCAGTGATGCCGACGGTTCGCTGACCTTGCACATTGGAATGACCGCGCACCGGGCAGATACCAGCACCGGGTTTGCCGATGTTACCGCGCAGCATCAGCAGGTTGACCAGCATCTGTACGGCTTCAACCCCTTTACGGTGTTGAGTGATGCCCATGCCGTAAACAACGATGGTCCGTTCGCTGGCGGCATAAACTGTCGCCGCCGCCTCCATGGCCTCACGAGTGAGCCCTGAGCGTTCCTTCAGAGTGTCCCATCCGCAGTTACGTACCGCATTGATAAATTCGGCGAAGCCTTCGGTATGTTGGCCGATGAACGTTTGATCAATCACTGGAGGCTCGCCCTTGATCAGTGCGGTCTTGTCGATTTCCAGCAATGCCTTGGCTATGCCCATGACGGCTGCAATGTCACCGCCTATCGCTACCTGATGGTACTGGGTGCTGATCACTGTCGAGTCTGGACCGAGCATCTGGACAGGTGATTGCGGATTGACGAAGCGTTCCAGTCCTCGTTCCCGGATGGGGTTGAACGTGATGATCGGCACATTTCGACTGCGTGCCTCTTGCAGATCATGAAGCATGCGCGGGCTGTTGCTGCCTACATTCTGCCCAAAGAAAAAGATGCACTCGGTCTGCTTGAAGTCCTCTAGCGTCACAGTCCCTACGGGGACGCCAATGCTTTCCTGCAATCCCACCGAGGTGCTTTCGTGGCACATGTTGGAGCTGTCTGGCAGGTTGTTTGTCCCGTAAGCTCTGGCGAAGAGCTGGTACATGAAGGAGGTCTCAAGGGAGGCGCGCCCTGAGGCATAAAACGCGACGCTGTCCGGGTCCAGGTTTTTTAGCTGCGTGCCTATCTCGAGATAAGCCTGCTCCCAGGTGGTCTCGCGGTAATGGTCAGTTTTGGGGTCATAGCGCATCGGGTGGGTCAGGCGGCCATGCTGCTCGAGGTCGTAATCGGGCAATTGCAGCAGCTCTGTGACTGAGTGGTGGGCGAAGAACTCAGGGCCGGTTTTCAGCGAGGTCAATTCCCAGGCTGTGGCTTTCGCTCCGTTTTCGCAGAACTCCAGCGCGTGAGGTTTGCCGGGTTTGGCCCACGCACAGCTGACACAGGCGAAGCCACCTGACTTGTTTTGCCGGGTCAGTGCACCCGTCGCTTTGAGCAGTGTCTGTTCACGCCAGAGAATACGCATGACCGACATGGCGGAGCCCCAGCCGCCTGCTGCCATTTCGTAAGGTTTATAGCGTGTCCGGGGATGAATGAGCATCAGGGTTTCCTCTTGCCGAACAGCCGCGCTGAACGTCTTATGCAACTCTGACGTGGGGGCCTATGGAAGGTTCGCTGTGCTTTCTCCAGTGGTTGTCATGGGATTGACAGGCGAAAACCGAACTTGTCCGCCGTATATGAATCAGTTCCTATTGCCTGACAGGCAGAGCCCTGACCATCGAGGAGTGCCCCGCGTTTTGTTGAACTTCAAGTCCATCGTCCTGCTTTGCATGCTGCTCGTTGCTGGCAGCTTCAACGTGCAGGCTGCCGAGCAAGCGGCTGCCGCTCCTGCTGCGTCTGCAGATGCCGCACCTGATACTCCCGAGACACCTGCTGCACCGGAAATTCTCGTGCAGGGCGGTTTGCTTGGCGTCCTCAGTTCCAGCATTGATGATGTGCAGGAAACCCTGTCGCTGGATGGCCGACTGCTCGACAGCTGGCGCCTGCGCGCAGACCGGGCGGCCGATGAGCTCGACAAGCTGGTCAACAAGCCGACCTCGCGTTCCAAGTGGGGCGTTGTCGGCGACTTCCTGATGCTCTCGGTGGTGTGGATCGGCGGTTTCGCAGCATTGACCACGCTCGGCAGTTTCGTCGCCATGCGTCTCAGCCGCCGCCCGTTTTTCCAGGTGCGTGAACGCAGTCAGGCGTTGCTTGGCTATGTATTGCCCTACACCTTGCCCGCGTTGATCAGCTTGCCGCTCACGCTATATGCCAGTCACTTCCTGACGGCTTCGGTAGGGCGTGCCTTGGCGCTGTGTCTGGCTTACTCCACCAGTAGCGGCATTGTCTCCACGTCAGTGTTGTTGTGCGTGATCGTCATGTTCAACTACGGGCACAAGCGTGCCGCAGTGCGAATGATTCGCCGCTTCAGCCCGAAGCCGTTGTTCGTTATCGGTTTCATGGCGGCCCTCAGCGACGCCTTGACCAGTCCGCAGATCGCTCGCCAGATCGGCAATAACGTCACTACCAGCGTTGCGGTGTTTACCGGGTTGTTTGCATCAGTCGTGTTCTGCATGTTGGTAATCAAGGTGCGTCGCCCTATCGCGCATCTCATACGCAATCGCTCGCTAAGCAGCCGCCTGGCACGACCCGCACTGCAAGAGTCTCTGAAGGTGTTCTCAAACCTTTGGTATCTGCCGATTCTGCTGATGATTCTGGTTTCCGCGGTGAATCTGATTGGTGCAGGGGAAGACAGTCAGAAGGCTTTGCGTTGCGCGTTGTTCACAACGGTATTGCTGATTGCTACGGTGTTTTTGAGTACGGTTTTCCAGCACCTGTTCAAACCCACGACGGTTGAAGGGCGTGGTGGGCATATCTACAAGGCGCGGTTGCTGAATCTGGCCCACGGGCTGACGCGGATTGTTCTGGCGGTCGCGTTTATCGAGATCCTCGGTCAGATCTGGGGTTTTTCGCTGTTCGAGTTTGCCCAGAGCAACAGCCTGGGACGAGCCATCGGTGAATCGCTGAGCAGCATTGGTCTGATCTTCATGGTCACCTGGATGCTGTGGGTGGTGCTCGACACCGCGATTCAGGAAGCACTGAAAACTCCGATCAATCATCGGTCGTCTCGTCAGCCGAGTACGCGAATCAAGACGATTCTGCCGCTGTTGCGTAATGCGATAAAAATCATTTTGGTGGTGATCTGCGCCATCACCACCATGGCCAACCTGGGCATCAACGTCGCGCCACTGCTGGCGGGTGCGGGGGTGGTCGGCCTGGCGATTGGTTTTGGCTCTCAGCAATTGGTGCAGGATGTCATCACCGGTCTGTTCATCATCATTGAAGACACCTTCTCCATTGGCGACTGGGTGGTACTCAGCACCGGCCATTCGGGAACGGTTGAAAGCCTGACTATTCGCACCGTGCGTCTGCGTGACGGCAAAGGCTTTGTACATTCTGTGCCGTTCGGCCAGATAAAGGCAGTGACTAACCAGTCCCGGCAATTTGCTTACGCGTTCTTCTCGGTGCAGTTCACCTACGATTCCGACATCGACAGCGCGCTGTCCCTGATTCGTGAAGCCGGCCAGTCGATTAGCGAAGACATACTGCTCAAGAGCAATCTGCAAGGGCCGCTGGAAGTTTTCGGTGTGGATCGCATGGACCTCAACGGCGTGGTGCTCACGGCGCAGTTCCGGACCTCTTCAGGCGGGCAGTACAGCGTGGGCCGTGCGTTCAACGAGCGTTTGAAAAAGCTTGTGGATAAATCCGATGACGTTCGCTTCGCGCAAACGTATCCACAGACGGTGATCAGCCCGAATGCGGGGCATGTGCAGCAGCTTTCTGTCGACAGAGATGCGCAGCCGGCGTCAGGTAAAGGCAATGTGGTGAACGTTGATGGCTCGGAGAGCCCGCCGGTGAAACCCGGCTGACCCCTGACTTGTGTGAGCAGCCCAGGTGTTCATCACACCGCGCTGTCTCGCGCCAAACAGTGGACCTGTAGGAGCGCACGAGCACCGCGAGGTCGCGATGGCGGTTTGCCTGATACACCGCCATCGCTGCCTCGCGGTGCTCGTGAGCTCCTACAAACGGATAACCCTGTAGGAGCCAACTTGTTGGCGATACGTCGGACCTGCATCGTCAGAAATTCCGCTTCGCCAACAAGTTGGCTCCTACCATGTCTGCGTTTCAAATCCATTATTGACGTGATGTTTGATGAAAGCAGAGCTTGCTCGCGATTAGGGCTCCGCGGTGTAGCTGCCTGACGAGGCATACTTCATCGCGGGCAAGCCTGGCTCCCACGGCAATCGGTGCTTTTCAAAGTCAGCGCAACAACCTGTCCCGCACCTGCGCCATCGCTTCCGGTTCCAGCGCCAGCCAATACTGTGGTTTACCTGCAATAACTGCCGCAGCCGGAATACCATCGCGATACACCAGCCGATTCCCCACCAGCGCGGGCACTTTACTGCCTGGCAGCAGCGTGCCTTGCAGATTCAGCGGATCAACGGCGCTCAGGCTGATCAGGCTGCCGTCCAGTGGCCGTTTGCGAATCTCGCGCAGCACCGGGATGGCTTCAGGCAGTGCGAATTGCTCGCCCGCCAGACCACTGACGAAGCGCCCGCCGCGAATTTCACCCCGTGCTTCAAGCCGATGAAAGGTGCGCAGCAATTCTCGCCAACTCGGCAGCCAGTCGGCTTCGCGCTCCAGCAGACGCCAGAACACTACGCCATACCGGCGCAACAGAGTCATCGCGACATGCTCCAGCACTTGCGGGTCTACAGGTTGCGGACGCTTGCTGGCGACAGTAGGCGGACGCGTCGAACGCTTCAGTAACGCCCAACGCCCGGCATCGTCCATGCCGCCAATAAACGCTCCGCGATTACGTCGGCTGGTGTGCGCCGAGCGCTTGCTGGCCGGAGTGATCAAGGCGCGGAGCCCGGCAAAGCTGTCGGCATTCACCAACCCGGCAGCCACCAACTCTTGCAGCGCGATTTCAAGTTCCGCGCGCAATAGATGCGCTTCGCTTACCAGTTCATCAAAAAACATCGCGCCGTGCTGGGTCAGTGCCGCATGTACTTTCTGCGCCTTGGGCGACAAATCGTCGGGCTCAGGCTGCTCGGTCAAGCCGCTCCATACGCTGACCTGGCTGCGGGGCAGCAAAACAATCGGAGTGCTGCGCAACGCCACCGCGCCGGTTTTAGTGTGGGCGGCCAGTCGCGTCCAGACCACCTTGCCCGAGCGGCAGATTTCATCGAGCCAGAGTGACGAGTAATCCTTGATCCGGGCTGACAGCAAGTCGCTGTCCCAGGCCCCTGCGGCAGCGCTGAAGCCCTCAAGTTGACTGATGATTTCCGGCAGCGCTGCTCGGCCCTGGCTGCGCGTGGCTGTGGACAAATGCTGCCAGTCGAATAGAAAGCGCATGAAGTCTTGTAACGAGACCGGCTCGATTTCCCCGCGCAGTCGCTTGACGGTATAGCGATGAATCCTCGCCAGCAAATGCCGTTCGCACCACTGGTCCTCAGTGGCTCCGGGGCTGAAGCGTCCGCGCAGCACGTAGCCTTCGCTCTCCAGCCGAGCCAGCGCCTGAGCCACGCTGCTGGCGCTCAACGCCAACGGCTCGGCGATGTCCCGCGTTGGCATCGGGCCAAAGCCGCTCAGGCGGGCGCGCACCACTTCAACGATCGCCTCATCGGCGTCCCACGCATCATCAAAGCCGGGCAGGGCACTTAGCGGTGGGTGCATGTTCGACTGTGGATAAATGGCCCGCAGGCATGTGAGGCGTTCCAAGGGCACCCACAACCCTTCATCGGCACCGACCTCGAAACGCGTGGCACGGCCGGAGCGGGCCAAGGATTCAAGCCATTTCAGCCAACTCCCATTCGCGCTGGCTTCCGTGTTGCTGACACAACTCAGGCTCATCAACGCTTCATGCATCTCGTCGATGTTCTGTGGTTGAGGCCAGGCCTCTTCGTTGACTGCTGCAATAGCGTCGGCATCCAGCGCGCCGAGATCGTCCGAAGATTGCGGATCACTCCAGCGCCGATTGAGCACGGCTTGAGTGCGACGCTCCTCCAAGGGGGCGTCGTCGAGAAAGGCGTAGGGCCGCGCGTTGAGAATTTCGGCAGCCAGCGGTGACGGTGCGGGCAAGTCGCGCGCAATCAGCCGGACTTCGCCTTTTTCCATGCGCTGCAGCAGCGTCAGCCATCCTTCAGCGTCCATCGCCTCGTGCAGGCAATCGTCGAGGGTTTGCTCCACCAGTGGATGGTTCGGCACTTCACGCTCGCCGACGATGTTTTCCAGGCAGGCAATCTGATCGGGGAAAACCGTTGCGATCAGGTCTTCGCTTTTCATACGCTGCAATTGTGGCGCGACTTTACGTCCGCCGGTGTAGCGGGGCAGCGCCAACGCAGTTCCGGCATTCCAGCGCCAGCGCACGCCGAACAGCGGCGCATCGAGTACGGCCTGAATCAGCAGATGTTCCGCTGTGTTGGCGCTCAGATAACGCCAGACTTCATCCAGCTCAAAGCTATGGCTGGTGGACAGCGACAGCACAATCGCGTCTTCGCTGGCGGCTGCTTGAAGCTCGAAATTGAACGTGCGGCAGAAGCGTTTGCGTAACGCCAGGCCCCAGGCACGATTGACTCGGCTGCCGAACGGCGTATGGATGATCAGTTGAGTACCGCCGGACTCGTCGAAAAAACGCTCCATGATCAACGTGTCTTGCGACGGCAGCGCAGTCAGCACCGAGCGAGTTCGCGCCAGGTAATCCACCAGTTGCTCGGCACTCGCCAGATTCAACCCGAGTGTGTCGATCAACCAGTCAGTGGACGGCTGTAGATCGCCGGGGTGGGCGCCTAGCAGTTCGTCAATCTGACCTTGCAGGCGTGCCACAGCAAACGACAACTCATCGCTTCTGCCCGGTGCTTCGCCCATCCAGAATGGAATGTTGGGCGGCTGGCCCTGTGCGTCTTCAACCCGCACGCGGCCGCTCTCGATGCGCAGGATGCGGTACGAAGTGTTACCCAGCTGGAAGATGTCCCCGGCGATGCTTTCGACCGCGAAGTCTTCGTTGACGGTGCCGATGTTCAACGCCTGCGGCTCAAGAATCACGCTGTAGTCGGCGTTGTCCGGGATCGTGCCGCCACTGGTGACAGCGGTCAGCTTGCTGCCGCGTCGACCCCGTAAGGTGCGGGTCATGGCATCGCGATGCAGGTAAGCGCCGCGCACGCCCTGACTTCCGTTATAGCCTTCGGCCAACATGCTCAACAATGCCTGATAGTGATCAGCGTCCAGCCCGGCGTAGGGCGACGCTCGACGAAACATTTCCAGCAGCGCGTCTTCGTGCCATTCCTGCAAGCTGACTTCAGCGACGATCTGTTGGGCGAGCACGTCCAGCGGCGCTTTGGGGATCTGCAAAATATCCAGCTCACCACGCCGCACGCAATCGAGCAGCGCGGTGCATTCGATCAGGTCGTCGCGGGAGGTCGCAAACAGCCGACCTTTGGGCGTGCCACCAACGTGGTGCCCGGAGCGTCCGACCCGTTGCAGAAAGGCGGAGATGGAGCGCGGCGAAGCAATCTGACACACCAGATCCACATCGCCGATATCGATGCCCAGCTCAAGGGATGCCGTCGCAATCAGCACCTGCAAATCGCCGCGCTTGAGGCGTTGCTCGGCATCGAGCCGTTGCTCCTTGGCAAGGCTGCCATGATGCGCAGCCACTGCTTCTCGGCTCAGGCGATCACTCAAGTGTCGCGCCATGCGTTCAGCCATGCGCCGGGTGTTGACGAAAATCAGCGTGGTCCGGTGCTCACGTGCCAATTCGGCAAGGCGGTCGTACACCAGCTCCCAGACATCATTGGACATGACCGGCCCCAAGGGCACGGGCGGTACTTCGATCCCCAGGTCCCGCGGCCGTGCATGGCCGATATCGACGATGGTGCACGGACGCTCTATCGGGTCCGCGCCCACCAGAAAGCGCGACACCTGCTCGATGGGTTTTTGCGTCGCCGATAATCCGATGCGCAGCAACGGTTCACTGCACAGGGCTTGCAGCCGCTCCAGTGTCAGCGCCAGGTGGCTGCCGCGCTTGCTGGCCGCGATGGCGTGGATCTCGTCGACAATTACCGTGCGCGTGCTGGCCAGCATGCGTCTGCCAGAGTCGGAGCCGAGCAATACGTAAAGCGATTCTGGCGTAGTCACCAGAATGTGCGGCGCGGTCTTGCGCATGGCGGCGCGATCTTTCTGCGGCGTATCCCCGGTTCGCACGGCAGTGCTGATACGCAGCGGCGGCAGATTCATGCGCTGCAGTTGTTCCGTGATGCCTGCCAGCGGGTTTTGCAGATTGATCTGAATGTCGTTCGACAAGGCCTTGAGCGGCGAGACGTAAACCACGAAGGTCTGCTCGGGTAACTCGCCGCCGTGCTCAAGGCCTCGATGCACAAGATCATCAAGCACAGCCAGAAACGCCGTCAGGGTTTTCCCGGAGCCGGTGGGCGCGGCAATCAGCGTCGAGCGCCGGGCCTTGATCAACGGCCACGCCTGCGCCTGCGCGGGCGTCACCGCGGGGAAGGTATTGCGGAACCAGGCACTGACCGCCGGATGAAAACCGTCGAGTGCCGGGTCGGGAATAAGCGGGAGGTTCATGGGCAAATTAATGAGGGTGGCACGGGGAAGATGCAAGCGCCTTTGATCGGTGGCTGGGGGAGCGCCGAGAATTATAACCCTGGCATTTTGAGCTGGAATGCTGCGCCTGTGGGAGCTGGGCTTGCCCGCGATGAAGCTGGACGCGATCGAAAGTGAATCGCGTCCAGCTTCATCG
>NZ_JAGTPI010000042.1:0-52573 GCF_021147825.1 Pseudomonas quasicaspiana | reverse complement strand
GGCCCGTTGCGGCGGCCCACGGTTCAGGATCTGCGGGCGGGTACACCGAGCACCAGCGAGGTGCCGAGTGGTGGGGCAAGAGCGTTTTGCTTACTTTTGGGCTCCTTTCAAAAGTGAGGCGCTGTAAAAGCGCAACCAATACCAGCCGCTACCCCAATAACGGATATGTACACAAATACAGAAGTTATGTAGATACCTGTGCCTTCTCCACCGGTGGCCTGGCTTTTGCTAACACCCAACAGATGTCAGCCCACCATGAGCCCTCCTCTTGAACCTCCGTCGCCTGAAGTACTTCGTAAAGATCGTTGATATTGGCAGCCTGACCCAAGCCGCCGACGTCCTGCATATCGCCCAGCCCGCCCTTAGCCAACAGCTGGCAACCCTCGAAGCCGAACTGCATCAACAACTATTAATCCGCACCAAACGCGGTGTGACGCCGACCGAGGCTGGCAAGGTCTTGTACGGCCATGCACAACACATCCTGCGCCAGTGCGAACAGGCGATCAGCGACGTCAACGACACCGGTCACGCACTGTCCGGCCAAGTGTCAGTGGGCCTTGCGCCAGGCACCGCTGCGTCTACTTTATCGCTACCTCTGCTACGACGGGTTCGCGAGCGCTATCCGGGCATTCTCCTGTACCTCAATGAAAACTTCGGCACCACCCTCAGCGAACTGATCATGAATGGCCGCATGGACATGGCCGTGCTGTATGGCGGGCGCGAAGTGCATGGCCTGAGCTTCGTGCCACTGTTACGGGAGAACCTGTATCTGGTCAGTGCTGAAGAGCACCTGGACGGACGTGATGAAATTGGCCTGGCCGAGCTGGCCCCCATGGAAATGCTCCTGCCCCGGCCCTACAACATCATGCGCAAGCTGGTAGACGAGGCATTTGTCAGCATTGGCCAGAGCGCAAACGTGGTCGCCGAAGTGGAATCGTCGGCGACCCTGACCTCGGCGGTGGCTGAACGCTTTGGTTCGACCATCCTTCCCGAATCAGCCGCCAAGGTGCTGGTCGCCGCCACCGGGGCACGCATGTTGCGCATCGTCGAGCCAGATATTCAGGCGCCGCTAGCCTTGTGTCTGTCAGGTCATTTGCCCTTGTCGGTACCGGCTCAGGCGGTCAAGGCGATCCTGCTGGAGCTGGTCGCAGAGATGCGTGCTCAAACCGTCTCAGCGTCATAAGCGTGCCTTATCACCCCACAGCCAAACCGTCTTGGCGGTCCTTCGCAGCCCTCGTTAGATTGAACTTCATTCAATACGGCAAGCTGCAAAGGTAAAGGCAAGGGTATGGATCAAGAACGCATCAAGGCACTGATCGAGTTGCTGGCCGAGTCCGACCTGATCGAACTGAGCCTCACGGAAGGCGATAGCACGTTGCGCCTGTTCAAAGATGCCACAGGTTGCAACACCGTGCAGGGCACACCTGCAAACACAGCGCCCACCAAGGCAGCGCCAAAAGCCGCCGTCCAGGTCACCCGCCCTGCTTCGGAGAAAAACAAAACCGGTGGTGAGGTAAAGGCCAGCCTGTACGGCGTACTGCACCTGACCCCGGCAGCCGGTGAAGCGCCTTTCGTGAAAGTCGGCGACACCGTCGAAGCAGGGCAAACCCTGGCGATTCTTGAAGCGATGAAGATGTTCCACCCGCTCAAAGCGCCTCACGCCGGCATTGTCGACGCGATCCTGGCCAGCGGCGGCACCGAGGTTGAATCCGGCCAGCCGTTGTTTCGCCTGGTTTGATCCCCCGTATTTTTTAGGTGCTCAAAATGTTCAATAAAGTGCTGATCGCCAACCGTGGCGAAATTGCCCTGCGCATCCAGCGCGCCTGTCGGGGCTTGGGTCTGAAAACCGTAGTCGTGTACTCCGAGGCTGACCGCCACGCGCAATACGTCACCCAAGCGGACGAAGCCTTGTGTATTGGTCCCGCTGCACCGACCCATAGTTACCTGAACCAGTCAGCCCTGCTGTTTGCCGCGCAGGTCAGCGGCGCTCAGGCGATACACCCTGGCTACGGTTTTTTGTCCGAGAACGCCGACTTTGCAGAACGCATTGAATCTGCAGGTCTGACGTTTATCGGCCCCAGCGCTGAATGCATCCGCACCATGGGTGACAAGGTCGCCGCCAAGCGGGCCATGCGCGAAGCCGGTGTGCCGTGCGTGCCAGGGCCTGATTCGAGCATGTCCAGCGACCCGCAGGCAATCCTCGCCGTGGCCCGTGAAATCGGTTATCCGGTGATCGTCAAAGCCGCTGGCGGCGGCGGTGGCCGTGGCATGCGCGTGGTCCAGCAAGAAGCGGAATTACTCGACGCTATTGCTTTGACCCGGGAAGAAGCCCGTCTGGCCTTCGGCAACCCTGAACTGTACATCGAAAAGTTTCTCGGCCATCCGCGGCACGTGGAAATCCAGGTGCTGTGCGATGCCTACGGCAATGCCGTGTGGCTGGGCAGTCGCGACTGTTCGTTGCAACGTCGCCACCAGAAGGTCCTCGAAGAAGCCCCCGCTCCGGGCATCGATCCACAACTGATCGCACATGTGGGCGAACGCTGTGTGAAGGCCTGTCAGCAGATCGGTTATCGCGGCGTGGGCACCTTTGAGTTTCTCTACGAAGACGGCCAGTTCTTCTTCATTGAAATGAATACACGTCTACAGGTCGAGCATCCGGTGACCGAGATGACCACTGGCATCGACATCGTTCAGCAGCAGATACGCATGGCCCGTGGTGAACGTCTGGAATTAAGTCAGGCGGATATCGTCACCAGCGGGCACTCGCTGGAGTGCCGGATCAACGCCGAGGACCCACTGAGTTTCATGCCAACGCCGGGGCAGATCACCCGCTGGGAAGTGCCCGGCGGCTTTGGTGTGCGCGTCGACTCCCACGTCACCACGGGCTATCGCGTACCGCCCTACTACGACTCGATGGTCGCCAAGGTCATCAGCCACGGCGCGACCCGTGAAGAAGCCCTGGCACGCATGCGTCTGGCGCTCAGCGAGCTGTACGTCGAAGGCATCTCTACCAACATTCCTTTGCACCGGGAAATCCTCGACGACCCCGCGTTCTGTGCCGGTGGCGTCGACATTCATCATCTTGAGCACTGGTTAAAGCAACGGAGCCCGCAATGAGCATCGCTCTCCCGGACACGCGTCCGACCATCAGCTTGCTGGGCACCACCGCCCTGCTCTTCGAAGCGCCCGGCAGTCTTGATCTGGCCACGCAACAACGGATCTGGGCCATGGCGCAGATGACTGAACAATGGCCGGAAATCCGTGAGTCGGTGCCGGGCATGAATAACCTGATGCTGACTTTCAACGTTCCGCCTCGCCACCTGAGCGCCTTGACCGAGCGTCTTCTGCAGGCTTGGGAAGCCAGCGAGCCGCTGCCACTTGAGGGCCGGATCATTGAATTGCCGGTGGTGTATGGCGGCGAGTTCGGTCCGCACATGGACGACGTGATCGCCCACACCGGGCTGGATATCGAAGCTATTGCGCACCTGCACAGCGAACCGCTGTACCCCGTATATGCCCTGGGCAGCCATCCAGGCTACTGCTATCTGGGCGGCATGGATCCGCGCATTGCCACGCCACGGCGCAAAGTGCCGGTGCTGAGTATTGGCGCAGGCGCGGTGTCCATCGGTGGCGTGCAGACCGGTGTTTCTGCCTCCGCAGGACCGAGCGGCTGGAACACTATAGGCCGCACCGAAATGGTGTTTTTCGACCCCGCTCAATCCCCTCCGGCGCTGTTACAGCCGGGGGATCTGTTGCGTTTTCGCATCGAGAGGATCATTCGATGATCGAGATTTTATCCGCCACGGCCCTGGCCACGGTTCAGGACCTGGGCCGCATTGGCAGTCTGGGCTATGGCGTGGGTACTTCCGGCGCCATGGACACACTGGCGGTCGCGACCGGCAATATTCTGCTGGGCAACGCCGAAGACGCAGCCGCCATCGAGATACCGGTGTTCCCTTTCGAAGTACGCCTGCTTGAAGACTGCGCCTTTGCCATCACAGGTGCTGCCAGCGCGGCCGATCTGGACGGTGTCGGATTCCCGCCAAACTGGGTAATGCAGGGCTTGAAGGGTCAGAAGCTGACGATCAATCAGCCGGTTGCTGGCTGCCGCGCTTACCTCTGTCTGGCCGGTGGCGTTGACGTACCGGTGGTGCTGGGTTCGCGCAGCACTCAGTTGCGTGGCGAATTCGGTGGTTTTCAAGGCCGGGCCTTGCAGCAAGGTGATCGACTGGCTGCCGCTGCGCCGGGACTTCTCGCCCGCGCAGTAGATTTTGGTGTACTGAGCCCGACTCATGCGCTGCCGCTCAGCGTTGACGGAGTTGTCGCCATGCGCGTTCTGCCCGCTGCGGAATATCAGGCATTCAAGGCTGATTCCCGCGCATCGTTCTGGAGCGATGACTGGAAGATCACCTCACAGAGTAACCGTTACGGTTTCCGCCTGGAAGGCACGCCGATCCTGCCCGAGCAGGCCATGGAAGTCCGCTCCCACGGCATCGTGCCTGGCGTGATTCAAGTGCCTCACGGCGGCCAGCCGATCATTCAGATGCGTGATGCCCAGCCCAGCGGCGGTTATCCGAAGTTTGGCACCGTGATTGAGGCGGATCTGTGGCGCCTGGGTCAGGCAGCGATTGGCAGCCGGATTCGCTTCATCGAATGCAGCTACGACCAGGCGCTGGATGCTCTTGAGGAAAATCAGGCTTATCTGGCTGATGTGCGACGTCTTGTGGCCCTGCAGAATCTGGCCCGGCGCTGAGGAGCGATGCATGAACATTGAACAGATTCGCCAGTTGGTCGCTGACCTGACCGCAGCCGGTTTGTCCGGTGCAGAAATCGATAAACCAGGTTTCAAGTTGAGTTTGAAGCGTGGTGTTTCAGCTGAGTACTCCAGTTCGACCGAGGCCTCGGAAAACCAGCCTGAGCCGGACGCGCTGCAGGTCAAGGCCAGCGGCGTAGGCAGGTTACTGCTGGCCCACCCGGACGACAGCATCGTGCTCGCGCCTGTCGGCAGTGACATTCAGCCCGGTCAACTGATTGCAATTCTGGCCGTTGGTACTTTGCTGCTGCCCGTGCGCAGTCAGCATGCCGGGCAGGTTTGCAGCGTACTTGTCGCCAATGACACGACCGTCAGTTACGGCCAGCCGTTAATCAGCCTCTTACCTTTCGACGCCGACGCGGTGCAACCATGAAGATTGATTTGAATGCCGATATGGGCGAAGGCTTCGGTGCCTGGCGCATGGGTGAAGACGAAGCGCTGATGGAGATCATTTCCTCGGCCAACGTTGCCTGTGGCTTCCATGCTGGCGACCCGCTGATCATGAACAACACGGCGCTGCTGGCCAAAGCCAGAGGCATCGATCTGGGGGCCCACGTCGGCTTCCCGGACCTGGCAGGTTTTGGCCGTCGGCAGATGAATATCGAGATCAAAGAGCTGTGCACCTATGTGACGTATCAACTCGGCTCGCTGGCCGCCATTGCCAGAGTCGCCGGGCATCACATGACTCACATGAGCTTTCATGGCGCGCTGGGCAACATGGTCGCTGCCGACGCCGACCTGGCGGCGCAGTTGATTCGCACCGTGGCGGCGTTTGATCCCGAGATCATCGTCAGCTCGTCCAGCAGCCGCGCCATTGAAACGGCTGCAAGCCAGACCAACCTGCGAGTTGCGACGACCTTTCTGGCGGATCGCGCCTATGACGACGACTGCCTCCTGGTGCCGCGCAAAATTGTCAATTCGGTGATCAAGGACCCTGCCGCCGTGTTGCAACGGGTTCGCCAATTACTCGAATACGGCACCGTGACGAGCATCAGCGGCAAGGTGATCAAGGTCAGCGCCTGTTCAATATTGCTGCATGGCGACACCCCTGGCGCAGTCGAACTGGCGAGAACCGTGCGTACTGAAATCGAATCCGCGGGTGGGCAGATCGTGCCGATCAGCCGGTTGATGGCGTAGGTGCGAGGTAAACAGTGCTCCTCCTGTGGGAGCTGGGCTTGCCCGCGATAAGTGCGCCGCAGATATCAGGTCAATCGCGTCCAGCCTTATCGCGGGCAAGCCCAGCTCCCACAAAGGCTGCATTCCAAACACAAGGATTGCATTGCAACTCAAGCCGTTCCAGGCGCACCAGACGTCATAAGAGACGCTTATAGCCACACAGCCATTCCGTCTTGGTCGTCAGGGTTGGTGCTGGATAGAGTCGATACATCAGCAACACCAGACCGTATTTAACGTTCACCGGACAGACCGGTGAACCAATGGATTCAGAGGTACACGCAATGCCATTTTCCGATTACAAAACCGCGCTGGTCACCGGCGCTTCTTCCGGGATCGGTGCCGCCGTGGTCGAGCGCCTGTGTCAGGAAGGCATTGAAGTCCACGCCATTGCCCGCAGCGCCGACAAGCTCGCTGAACTGGCGGCACGCACCGGTTGCATCGCCCACGCGATCGACGTGACCGATCTGCCGGCCCTGACCGCGCTGTTCGAACAACACAGCTTCGACATCCTGGTCAACAACGCAGGTGTGGATCGTCCGGGCTCAATCCTTGCTGCGGACGCTGAAGGCATCGACTTCCTGATCGACGTCAACCTGCGCGCAGTGCTGCATCTGGCCCGTCTGGCGCTGCCCGGCATGGTCGAGCGCGACAGCGGCCATATCATCAACATCAGCTCCATCGCTGCGGCGTACAACTTCGGCGGCAACTCCACATATCACGCGACTAAAGCAGCCGTGAGCATGCTCTCGCGCCAGCTGCGTATTGACGCATTCGGCAAGCGTGTCCGGGTCACCGAAGTCTGTCCGGGCCGGGTTGCCACTGACATCTTTGCCCACGTGCATGGCGACTCAGAAGAAACCTACAAACGCTTCGTCGAAGGTTTCGAATTGCCGGTGGCCGCGGACATCGCCAATGCCATCGCCTTCGCGATCGCGGCCCCGGTTGCGGTGAACATTGGCCATATGGAAATCACCCCGACGCTGCAAGTACCCGGCGGCCTTTCCACCGCTCGTCCGCAGGACTATCAGGGTTGAGTTCAGCCCAGGCGACCAGAACGGACTGATCCGTCAATGCGCTCTTTTGGCCAGGCCAGTGCCTGGCATTTTTTCTGCCCCTACCAATGCCGATAGGGATTGACCATGAATGACTTCGATCTAGCCCCGATCCTCACCGGCGAATACGCCGAGTTGATCGTCAAGGGCATCGAAATGACGTTGCAACTGGCGCTGTTCGCCTGGTGCCTGGCCATGCTGCTCGCGCTGGTTCTGGTGACAGTGCGTCTTACCGGCAACAAATACGCCAATGGTCTGGTGGCGGCCTACGTCTCCTACCACCGCAACGTGCCGACGCTGGTGCAATTGATGCTCTGGTATTTCGGTATTCCAACCTTGCTGTCGACCTCCACTCAGATCTGGCTCGCGGGTTACAACACTGAATATCTGTTTTCGGTCATCGCGCTGGGCCTCTGCCAGGCCGCCTACTTCAGCGAAGACATTCGCAGCGGCCTGCGCGCCATCCCATCCGGACAAACCGAAGCGTCACGGGCGCTGGGCATGGGCTACGTGCGTTCGATGCGTTACGTGATCCTGCCGCAGGGGGTCCGCAACTGCCTGCCGTCATTGATCAACCACACCGTGCTGCTGTTCAAGAACACCAGCCTGGCCATGGCCATTGGCGTGATGGAGTTGACCTACGCCACTCGCGAAGTCGAGAACTACACGTTCCGCACCTTTGAATCCTTTCTGGTCGCCTCGGTGGTGTACCTGGCCTTTTCGCTGCTGCTGATGGGCTTGGGTGCCCTGCTGGCCAAGCGATTCAACAAAGCCCTGGCGAGGTAAGCGAGCATGTTCGATATCTTCACGATCCTTCAACAGAACTGGACGCTGTTCCTTATTGGTCAATACCCGCACGGGCCACTGGGCGGTCTGGCGGCGACATTGATTCTGGCGATTCTGGCGCTAGTTTTCGCCTTCCCGCTAGGCCTGTTGCTGGCCATGGCGCGGATTTCCCCATGGGCCCCGCTGCGCTGGTTTTCGACCGTCTGGGTCTATGTACTGCGCGGCATCCCTCTGCTGATGGTGATTTTCTGGACCTACTTCCTGGTGCCGCTGCTGATCGGCCACAACATCACCGGTTTCACCACCATGCTGTGCACATTGGTGATCTACCAGAGCGCCTATCTGAGCGAAATCATTCGCGGCAGCATTCAGGCGTTACCAGCCGGCCAATACGAAGCGTCCCGGGCACTGGGCATGGGCTATATGCGCACTACCCTTTGGGTGATCTTGCCTCAGGCACTTTACAACGCCCTGCCCAGCCTGCTCAGCCAGTTCATTTCGATTATCAAGGAAACCTCGCTGGGCTACGTGATCAACGTGCAGGAAATCACCTTTGCCGCCAATCAGGTAAACAACCAGTTGCTGACCAAGCCATTCCAGGTGTTTTTCATCCTTGCTGTCATCTACTACCTGCTGTGTTTCGCCCTGACCCATCTGGCCGACTGGCTGGAGCGGCGCATTGCCCGCAAGCGTCTGGGCACCGTCACCGCTGCCGCCGTCGACAGCCCTTTGCTGACCCCCATTAATTGAAGAGGGCTGACTCATGCGTCCAATGATCATGTTTTCCAACGTCAACAAGTGGTACGGCGAGTACCAGGCGCTGACCAACCTCACCGCACAAGTGAACACCGGTGAAGTGGTGGTGCTGTGCGGGCCTTCGGGCTCGGGCAAATCAACCCTGATCCGTACAGTCAACCGCCTGGAAGACATCCAGAAAGGCCAGATCCTGTTCGACGGCCAGGACGTGAACGGCACCGATGCCAACGTCAATCGCTTGCGCAGCCGGGTGGGATTCGTGTTTCAGAGCTTTAACCTGTTCCCGCATCTGTCGGTGCTGGACAACATCATCCTGTCACCGACCAAGACCCTCGGGCTCAAGGGTTCGGCTGCCAGGGAACGCGCCATGCAGTTGCTGGACCGTGTGGGCCTGGCGCATAAGGCTGGCGCTTATCCGGCGCAACTGTCCGGTGGTCAGCAACAGCGCGTGGCGATTGCTCGCGCCCTTGCCATGGAACCCCCGGTGATGCTGTTCGACGAGCCCACCAGCGCCCTGGACCCGGAAATGGTCGGCGAAGTGCTGAGCGTCATGAAAGGCCTGGCCAAAGACGGCATGACCATGATGTGCGTGACCCACGAGATGAATTTCGCCCGTGAAGTGGCTGACACCATCTGGTTCATGGACGCCGGGCAGATCCTTGAAAAAAGCGACCCTGAGAGCTTTTTCAGCCAACCCCAACATCCTCGCGCCCAGCGTTTCATCGCTGACCTGCGGGCGCACTGATATTTAAAAACTGCCGCTGGACCCGCTCTTAACTCATCCTGAATTTCTGGAGTTCCCCATGCGTATCAAGCATTTGTTCGCCGCTGTAGCCTTGAGTCCTTTGGCAGTCACTGTCGCCCACGCCGACCAACTGAGCGACATCATGGCCAGGCAGTCATTGAGCTGCGGCGTATATGCCGATGTCCCGCCGTTCTCCGCGCCAGACCCGAAAACCCGTGAACTGGTAGGCATGGACGTGGACCTTTGTACTGCACTGGCGAAGAAGCTCGGCGTCAAGCTCGAGCTCAAGCCGATGTCGGTTGAAGCACGAATTCCAGAAGTGAAAATGGGCCGCGTTGACGTCCTGTTCGCCAACCTGGCGTACACCAAAACCCGCGCTGACCAGATCCAGTTCAGCGACCCGTACTACATCGCCAAGGAAACTCTGGTGGTTCACGCGGTCAACGCCGACAAGGACAAGGCGTTCTTCAAGGGCAAGCGCATCAGCTCGACCAAGGGCTCGACCTCCGAGCAGTCGATCCGGATTGCTGAAGCCATTCCAGTGACCTTCCAGGACACCGGCTCGGCTTACATGGCGTTGCAGCAGAACAAGGTCTTGGGCCTTGTCACCAACACCATGACTGCCATCAAACTGGTCAATCAGGCCAAGGCGTCCGGCATCGAACTGGCCATCGCCAAAGAGCCCATGGCCCTTGAGCCGATCGGTGCCGGTATGCGCAAGGATGAGCCCGCCTTCCTCGCCAAGGTCAATGAATCACTGAAAGCCATGGACGACGCCGGTGAAATCGACGCTATCTGGGAACGCTGGATCGGCCCGAACACCGAATACAAAATGGTCCGCGAAGACAAAGTGCAGAGCCTGAGCGCACTGAAGTTTGATCCGTTGCCGTAATGGTTGGATTCCCTAGGCTGAGTGTGTGGCAGATTCTTTTTCTACCTGCTAGCTGAGACCTTTGTGGGAGCAGAGCTTGCTCGCGATAAGGCAGGACGCGGTCCACTTTAGATCGCATCCAGCCTTATCGCGAGCAAGCTCTGCTCCCACTGCGATAGAGGGTTGTCAGTCTCTTACCGATACCCCCGCGCCTGTAAATCAAACAGCTCGGCATAGCGGCCGCCCGCCGCCACCAGGCTGGCGTGATCGCCCCGCTCCAGTACCCTGCCCTGATCCAGCACCACGATATGATCGGCGTTGCGCACGCTTGAAAAGCGATGGGAAATCAGCAGCGTCATGCGCCCTTTGGCGTACTCGCGGAAGTGATCAAATACCGCCGCTTCCGCCCCGGCATCCAGTGCAGCGGTCGGTTCGTCCAGAATCAGAATGTCGGCGTTGCGGCGCATATATGCCCGGGACAAGGCGATCTTCTGCCACTGCCCCCCTGACAGCTCCTGCCCACCTGCAAACCACCGGCCCAGTTGCGTGGCATAGCCTTTGTCCAGACGCTCGATGAACTCCGCTGCCATGCCTTGGCTGGCCGCCTCGCGCCAACGATTCTCTTCGCCAAACGCATCAATGTCACCCACACCCAGATTTTCGCCAACCACGAACTGGTAGCGAATGTAATCCTGAAAAATAACCCCGATGCGCCGTCGCAACGCATCTTCGTTCCAGTCATTAAGGTCGCTGCCGTCGAGCAGTATGCGCCCCTGATTGGGCCGATAAAGGCGGGTCAGCAATTTGATCAACGTCGTCTTGCCAGAGCCGTTTTCGCCAACCAGCGCCACACTGCGACCCGGCGCCAAATGCAGGTCGATGTTCTCCAGCGTCACGTGGCTGGAGCCGGGATAACTGAAGCTCACGCTTTCAAAACGCAGACCATCGCCTGGCAGCACACCCTCGGTGATATGGCCGGTTTCCACCGGTACCGGCTGCCCGAGGTATTCGTAGAGGTCAGCGAGGTACAAACCGTCTTCGTACAGTCCGCTGATTGCGCTAAGGCTGCTGCTGACGGCGCTTTGTCCCTGCTTGAACAGCACCAGGTACATGGTCATCTGCCCCAGGGTGATCTTCCCGTGCACCGCGTCGATCACGATCCACGCATAGGCCAGATAAAACGCGCTGGTGCCCAACAGTCCCAGCAGAAAGCCCCAGCCATCGCGGCGCAGGGTGAGCTTGCGGTCTTCGGCATACAACCGCTGGAAGGTGTCGCGATAACGCTGCATCAGCAAGGGACCGAAGCCAAACAGCTTGACCTCCTTGATATAGGTTTCGTGGGATAGCAGGGTCTCGATGTAATTCTGCTGACGGCTTTCAGGAGCGCGACGAGTGAACAGCCGGAATGCATCGCCCGAAAAATGCGCCTCGGCAAAGAACACCGGCAAGGCACCGATCACCAGAATCAGCAGGGCCCACGGCGAAAAGTGCACCAGCAAAATGCCGAAGCTGACCAGCGAAATCAGGTTCTGGATCAGGCCCAGGGATTTGGTCACCAGCGCCAAAGGCCGGGTCGAGGCCTCGCGACGGACCCGCACCAGCTTGTCGTAAAACTCGGAATCTTCGAACTGGATCAGCGACAGGGTCTGGGCTTTCTCAAGAATCAGCGTGTTGACCTTCTGCCCCAGTTGCACCCGCAACAGCGATTGCTGCACGGACAACGCGCGCTGCGTCCCAGCCAGCAACGCCAGCACCCCTGCCTCCATCAACACATAACGCAGCACCGGCCACAACGGAGCATCGCCCGCCGCCGCATTCAATTGCATCGCAGCCACTACGGCATCGACTATGCGCTGGCCAAGCCAGGCAGCCAGAGCAGGCAGTACACCCGCCATCAAGGTGGCGACGATCAAGCCTAGCGACAAACCTCGGGACGTGGTCCAGACCAGTCCCATGGCACGGCGCGCCTGATCGAGAAAAGCGGTGAAACGACTGACAACGGGCATGCTTGGGGGGACTCTGAATGGCTGGGTTGATAAACGTTTGTGGAAATCCTGTGGGAGCGAATTCATTCGCGAAGGCGGTATTTCAACCACAAATTTTCATTGGTTTTACGACCCCTTCGCGAATGAATTCGCTCCCACGGATATGCGATATACCGTGAAATATGCGAACGCAGCACGACACCTACGCTCCAAGGCTAAGCTCACATCATAAGCCCCGAGGACGTGCACCATGGAAGACACCTACAACCTGCAGCGTTTCGTCGATGCGCAAGACCCGGTATTCGAGCAGGTGCTCAAAGAGCTCAGCGCCGGCCGCAAACAAAGCCACTGGATGTGGTTCGTTTTCCCGCAAATTGCCGGACTGGGTCATAGCGAAATGGCCCGTCGGTATGCCATTACCTGCCTGGATGAAGCCCAGGCCTATCTCGCGCATCCACTCCTGGGAGCACGTCTGGAGCAATGCGCGAAAATCATCGAGCCACAGTTGCAACGGACGGCACGGCAGATATTCGGCTCCCCCGATGATCTGAAGCTCCACTCAAGCATGACTCTTTTCGCTATCGCTGGACCTCAAAGCAAAGTGTTTCAAGGCGTACTCGACACCTTCTTTGATGGCACGCACGATGCCAACACCCAGGGAAAAATCAGCAATCGCAGTGATTGAACTATCAGAACGCCACTAGTGTCATAGCGCTATCACCCATGGAGCGCTTTATGGCAGTTAGCCGACACTTCGAGATCCGCTACAGGATCCACGGGCAAGTAAAACTGTTCGTACAAATTGATTCGCAAATGACTGACTCCGATGCCTGGTATTACGCCTGCCTGCACGCAGGTATCGGCGTATTGCACAATCAGTCTCCGCCCCCCGAAGAGATTATCCTGCTCAGGCATCACGCGGAACGCTCGGGATTGACCGACGTCAGTTGGCAGGAACAAACCTAACGTCCTGCCCGCTGCACGCATCGCTCGCGCCGATCATCAACCCGTTCGGCGAACCACGCGGTGGTCAGGTCGCGGGTGATCTTCGGACTTTGCAGCGTAATACCCGGCAGGATTGCCCTCGGCAACGGTTTGCCTGCGGCCTGCTCGGCGAGTTCGAAGACCCGCTCGTACACTTCAGTCTTCTGGAAATCCAGCGTATCGCCCTGCTTGAGCTGGCTGAAAATCGCCGAATTGCTCATATCCAGACGCTTGCCCAGCGAGCGAATCGCCAACTCGGTGGCGCCGGGTGACGTGGAGTCGTATCGAATCAAGTCACCGTCCAGCGCCAGCTTGATGCCCGTTGCGCGGCTGACGGCACTCTGGAACGCCGCATTGCGACTGGCGTACCAACCTGCATTGAAATCGGCGAAGCGATAAAGCGACTGCGGATAATCAGCCGGGTAGCCGAGCAAATGGGCGATCCCGAAATACATGCCGCCACGTCGGCTGAATACTTCGCGGCGGATCGTGCCGTCAACCGGGTATGGATAACCCTTGGCCTGTTTCTCGGCGAAGGCGATGCTTACCTGCATAGGCCCGCCCGTATGTACCGGGTTCAGGCTGCCAAACAGCGTCTGCCCCAAAGGCACCATGCCAATGAAATCATCAAAGATCGCGCTGAGGTCCTTCTCGGTGCGTGCAGCCTCCAGTCGCGCGGCATAGGTTTTGCCGTCAGGCGAGCGGATTTTCAACGCACGGTTAATCAGCATCTGCGGAATGTGCAATCGGGCGGCGCGGCGATCTATTTCGCCCCGAGCGATTCTCGCCATCCCCGGTACGGCCGGATCGACCTGATACGTGGATTCCTGTTCTGTAACTGCCAATACAGAACACAGGTTTTCCGTGCTGGGTTCCAGTTCCTGCGCGGCAAAGGCCGTCTGAATATCCGCAGCCCAGCCTTCCCGGTCCGGCGTTTTAGCGGGCATCAGACGCACAATCTGCGCACGGATTTGCCCCGGCGTCAGTTCCGGAGCCTGCTGAGTGCGTTGAGTACCGCAAGCAGCCAGTAACAACCCGCCGAACGCGATCAGCAAGGGTTTGAGCACAGTAGAAAAGTCGAGCGAATACCCGAAAACCGGCAGCGATGATCGATTCAAAAGCATGCATCCCCTGGCACTGCAGAAAATTGGAATCAGCCCCATGGCCGCTGATTCGAATTCAATAGACCTGCGTAACAGCATGAATGCTCGGAGATTTCCTGAACAGCGATAAATCCGCGGTCAGAACACCGACCATTCGATGCGCGAACTGAGCTTTTCCAACGCGGCCATGCCCGCGAGAGAGTTGCCTGCCGCATTGAGCTCGGGGGACCAGACGCACACCGTGAAACGTCCAGGCACTACGGCCACGATGCCTCCACCTACCCCGCTCTTGCCCGGCAAACCCACCCGGTAGGCAAAGTTGCCTGCCTCGTCATAAAGCCCGCTGGTGGCCATGATTGAGTTGAGTTGCTTGGTCTGTCGAGCACTGAGAATTTGCTCACCGCTGTGCACGCAATAGCCTTGATTGGCGAGGAAGCCAAAGGCGCGGGCCAGATCGACACAGCTCATGCTCAAGGCGCAGTGATGGAAGTAGCTGCGCAGGACCGCTTCAACTTCGCCGTGGAAGTTATCGAAGGACTTCATCAGGTAGGCCGCAGCTGCGTTTCGTGAACGGTGCTGATATTCGGACTCGGCGACTTTGGAGTCGGAAATGATCTCAGGGTTACCGCACAGACGACGCACGAAGTCACGCATCGACAACGCGGGTGCCGCGAAGCGTGACTGGTTGATATCACAGATCACCAACGCTCCGGCGTTGATGAAGGGATTGCGTGGCCGACCGCGCTCGAACTCCAGCTGCACCAGCGAATTGAACGGCTGACCGGAGGGCTCATGGCCCAACCGCTGCCAGATTTCCTCGCCGGAGTGGCCGATGGCCTGAACCAGGCTGAAGACCTTGGAAATACTCTGGATAGAAAAGCGCGTCTCGGCATCGCCCGCGCAATACAGCTCACCGTCGTTGCCATATACGGCAATGCCCAATTGATTCGCAGGCACGTCGCCCAGCGCCGGAATGTAGTCGGCGACCTTGCCCGTTCCGATCAAGGGACGTACTTCATCGAGTATCTCGTTCAGCAACTTCTGCATGGATGCGCTCATTGTTTTTGGGACCGCATGCTAGACGATCAATCGGCGAAGCGCATCACACAGGTCACCTGTTGACTTGCAGGTTACGAGGCCAGCGATGGCGATCTGTCTGATAAACCGCTTCGCGGCCTCGCGGTGCTCGTGCGCTCCTACAGTTTGGGTCAGCTCAAAATTGCAGATGGCTGGGGGACTGCAGGATGCAGTTCAATCCAGTGATTTCCTGACTCAAGCCCCAGCACTCAATTCCCCACGCCGGGATTCCTGACTCAACAAATCACGCCGCCAGGCGCGGTAGCCGTAGAACGCAAGTACCACAAACCCCGCATACAATCCGGCAGTCAGATCCAGATCGCGGTGCAGGTACATGCCGACATAGACGCAGTCGAGAACGATCCATAGCCACCAGCTCGCGACGTATTTGCGTGCTGCCCAAACGCTGGCGACCAGGCTGAAAGCTGTCAGCGATGCGTCCAGCCACGGCACGACGGCGTCGGTAAAGTGGGCCATCAGACTGCCGAGAAGCACGGCGGCCAACGCACCGACGATCAGGTTCAACACCGCCGTTTGCAGCGGCAGGCGAGCCACATGTACCTTGCCATTGTCCAGCCCGCCCTGACTCCAGCACCACCAGCCGTAGCCTTGAAGGAAGGCAAAAATCACCTGCAGCAACATGTCCGAATAAAGCTTTGCGTCGTAAAAAATCCACGCATACAACAACACCGCCACCACACTCACCGGCCAGCACCAACGAATGCGCCGGGCGGTGAGCCACACACCGATGATGTTGATGAGCACCGCGATTATTTCCAGTGTTGACATGGTTTGCCCCTCGGCTTGCTGGCAAAAAGCACCAGCCTGGAAAGCATTAGCGTTGTTGTTATTGCTGGAGATCCAGCGCCTGTTGTTTTAGCTCGCGTTTGCGCGTCATCGGCAGATCTTCCTGATCACCGTAAGGTGCGCTGTACCATTTGCCATAAGTCGGATTAGGCAGCAGGAACCAGCGCTGTCCCAACCAGGCCAGATAAGGCGCGGCAGCCTTGCGTTGTGCAGCCAGGTTATTGCTGTCGGCCTGGATGAAATCACCAAATGAATCCCCTACCAGCATCAATACCCGTGCATGGCTGGCGACCCATTGGCGGCGGCAGGTCTTGCCATAGCCGTCCTTCTCACATCCACCAGTGGGCGTCGCCGCCGCCAGAACCTGCTGCGCATCGTCCACCGGAAAACCACGCAGGCGCAGGTTCTTCACTGTGGCCGCCACTTGTGAATGCTCCCGATTGGTCAGGTAATACACCTTGACGCCACGCTGAGCGGCGGCCTGCAGGAAACCCACCGCCCCCGGCAAATCCTGAGCTTTGGCCTCGTCCACCCAGACATTCCAGCGATCATAGGAATAAACCTGATCGTTGCGAATATCCCGCGCGTTAAGCGGAATGTTATCCAGCAGGGTTTCGTCGATATCAACGATCACCGCTGGCGGCAACCCGGTCAGGTTACGCGGTGCTTGCGGCAAGGCATCCCAGGTCGGATCGGCCAGTGCGACATCGAGTTGCCGCGTGGCGCTGTCGAACACCTGCCGGTAAATCAACTCGTGCTCGATGGACGTCTGCGTCCACAGCACGGCATCCAGTTGATCATTGGCGGGTGGCCGTTGCTGGCACCCGGCGAGTGCAGCGCACAGTACCAACGCGCCACTGATAAAGAACTTGCCCATGCTTGACCTCAGAAATTCACAGTGGCCGACACTCGCGCAGTACGCGGTGCGCCGGGGAACAGATAGCCGTCGCCCGCAGACTCGCCCACATCACGCCAGTAACGCTTATCGAACAGGTTGTCGACAGTCAGGCGCAGCACCGTGTCATAGCCCTCGACCTTGGTGCTGTAACGGCCGCCCATATCAAACACCGCATAGTCGTCGACCTTTACGCTGCCTTGCCTGTTGGCGTACTTGCTACCGCTGTACTGCACACCACCTAACAAGGCCAGCCCGTTAAAACCGGGAATACTGTAATCACCGTGCAGGGCGGCACGCAGTTTGGGTATGTTGATCGCCTGATGATCGTCGTAGGCGTCGGTGCCGCTGCCAGTGACACGCGCCCGAATCGCGGCGACGCTGGCCGATACTTGCAGATTCGAAGTCACTCGACCATTGGCAGACAGTTCAAGCCCGGTATTTTTTTGCTTGCCTTGCTGCACGTAGGTCAAGGTCCCGTCGTCGTTGGGACGGTTGTACTGGTAGTCCTGAGAGATCTGGAACAGCGCGGCGGTCAGGCTCAAACGCTGCCAGTCGTGCTTGACCCCCAACTCGATCTGCCGGGATGTCGTCGGTGGCAGAATCTCATCGGCGTTGGTGCTGAACCAGGACGCCTCGCCGCCCAACGACAAGCCTTTGCTGTAGCTGATGTACAGCGCAGTGTCCGGACGCGGTTTGTAAATCAGTGCCGCCTGAGGCAGAAACTCCGCCCGTTGGGTATGGCGGGTGGTGGCGCCTTCTTCGTCATAGGTTTTTTCGTCAAGGCGAACTTGCCGCCCGCCCAGCACGGTTTGCCACTGCTCGTTAAAACTGATCCGGTCGGTGGCGAACAGGCCGTACTGACGGCTGTCGAGGTGACGGTAAGTGTGGCCCGCCTCCCCCGAAAATGACTCGAAAGTATCCGGAGTGGTGCCGATTACCCCGCTGCCAATGAACTCGTTGAGTGCATCACGACGGTCCACCACACGGCGGAATGCTGTAGTTCCGAACGTGAGTTCATGCTTGAGAAATCCGCTGTCGAACTGCCCGCTGATTGCGGCCTGGGCTTCGTCATTGCGACGGGTGTCATCAGGGCTGCGGTAGTCCGAGATATCGTATTCACCTTCCGGGCTGAAATAGTTCGCGACGTTCACGCCTGCGCAACTGGCCGAGCCATAACAGCCCCAGGCGAAGGTGCTGTAGTCATCAATCACTACACGACTGCGGGAAGCGCTGAAACTGGCTTTCCATGAATCGTTGAAGCGGTACTCATAAAGCCCGTCAAGGTTCAGCGACTGGATACCCACCGGGTTGGACCAACTCTGGTAGCCCAGCAGATCACGGGGGTCAGGGTTATGCGGAACTCTGGTGCCGCCCAGCAACTGGTAACCCGGCACGGAACGCTGTTCGCGGTTTTGGTACTCGGCATTCAGTTGCAAAAGACTGTCTGGGCTGATGTTCCAGTCCACCGCCAGCGAGGCGAAATCACGTTTGCCGTCGGCGTGATCCACGTAAGAACGAATGTCCTCATGTGCCAGGTTGGTACGAATACCGAACTGCCGCTCGCTGCCGAACCAGCCACCCAGATCCGTAGCCAGGTAACGCTCACCCTGCTCATTGGTCGAGACAGTGACGGAACGTACATCTTCCGGACGCTTGCTCACGTAATTGACCACACCACCGGGCTCTGACACACCACTTTGCAAACCCGCAAGGCCCTTGAGCAATTCAACCTGCTGCTTGTTTTCCAGCGCGACGTTCTGCTCGCCGGTGATCGTCCGGCCGTTTATTTTGTAGCTGCTGGCAGAATTAAGGGCAAAACCGCGGACCACGAAATTTTCGTAGTAACCGACTGGCGCATAACTCTCGCCTACCGAAGCGTCGTTACGCAGCACTTCACTGAGCAGCCTGGCCTGCTGATTCTTGAGTCGTTGCTCGGTGATTACGGCAATCGACGCCGGTGTGTCCAGCAAAGGCGCTGGGCCAAAACCGCCCACCGTGGCCTCAATGGCCTGATAGCCAGCGTCTTGCTCGCCGTTGACCGTGATCGCGTCCAGCAGCACGCCGCTATTTGCGGCTGTACCCTCTTCTGCCCACGCCGCCCCCGCCAGCCAACCATTGCCCACGCCACAGGCCATCAACACACCAATTCTCAACAGATTTGGCGAAAACCTCGGCGCGGGTGACTCAGACATTCGATAAGACATAACCATGAAAGCTCCTTTGTGGGCGCTGTATACCGACGCTTTATGCCGGACGCAAGCGCGAGGCCTGCAAACAGTGCGTTACAACTGGATTTTTCAAGGAGAGAAGACGTCAGACAGGGATATGCGATCTGTAGGAGCGTGGGTTCATGCAGGTGACATGTAAACACAGTTCCCGTGGGAGATCTTATGTTTGCCCGCAAGCGTGATCCGGTCAGTCCTACGGATTTGCATAGATTCTGTGGGAGCGAATTCATTCGCGAAGAGGCCGGTCCATCCGCAGCCTGTGTAACGTATTGAAAACTGCCTTCCCGAATGAATTCGGTCCCACCGGTCCTATACGAGCCTGAAATCATGACCAACCTGTATGCGGTGCTTGCCCGCAATACAGGCGCTGGAAAGCTATCGTCAAACCCGCGATTGACGCCCAAGAAACGGATGACTTGGATCGTTATAGCCCGGGGTCGAAGAATGCCCGGTAACCACCAGTTCATTCACGAAAGCCTCGTCTTCGGCCGTGAACCCGTAGTTCAGCGCGGGCACGTAGTCATTCCACTGTTCTTCGGTACGCGGGCCTGCAATGGCCGACGTCACCAGCTTGTTGTTGAGCACCCAGGCCAACGCGAATTGACCGGACGTAATACCCCGTGCTGCGGCGTGGTCCTTGACTCGCTGAGCCAGATCCAGCGATTCGGCACGCCATTCGGTCTGTTGCAGACGCGGGTCGTTGCGTCCAGCCCGGGTACCTTCGGCCGGTGGCTGGCCCGGATCGTACTTGGCGGTCAATACCCCACGGGCCAGCGGGCTGTAAGACACCACGCCAATTCCGTAGTACTCGGCAGCAGGCAAGTGTTCAACTTCAATCTGACGGTTAGCCAGGTTGTACAACGGCTGAGTGGCAGCAGGACGCTCGATGCCCAAAAGATCAGCAGTACGGCTGAACTCTGCGAGCTTCCAGCCACGGTGGTTCGACAAGCCATAAGATCGGATCTTGCCCGCCCGGATCAGATCCGACAGCGCACGCAGGGTTTCTTCCACCGGCACGCTGTCGTCCTCGCGATGCAGATAAAGCAAGTCGATGTAATCGGTGTTCAAACGCTTGAGGCTGGATTCCACAGACTGAATGATGCTGGGCCGCGATGCGCCACGATCATTGGGTGCCCGGCCACCGGGATTAGGGTTACCAAACTTGGTAGCCAGAACCCAGTGCGAACGACGCTCCGCGATCAATCGGCCGACCACTTCCTCGGATACTCCGCCGTTGTAGTTATTGGCGGTGTCGATGAAATTGATGCCCTGTTCAAAGGCCTTGTCGACAATCCGCTTTGCGACCGCATCATCGGTCTGCTCACCAAACATCATGGTGCCCAGGGTAAGTGGCGAGACCCTGACACCATTACGGCCAAGGTTGCGGTATTCGATAGCGCTCATGGGTGCTCCAGAAATGGGTTGATGACTTCGGCGTTGAGTTGGCTCGCCCTGCAAGATACTCCTGAAACAAATGCATGGGGATGCCAATCGCAGCCTTCGGCAACTCCTACAGATTCAATGTTCGCCGCGAGACAGCGCGGTGTCGGGGGCGCACAGCGAGCTCATACAGAAAATGTATTTCCAGTTCAAAGGGTTAGATTTTGCGAGGAGAACTTCAGTCAACATCAAGCTCTTGCAGCCACTGACGGCTGAGCCTTGTGCAGATTGAACAGCGTCACAGCAGGATCGCGGCGGTATTCACTTGGCGTGAGCTGCATCTCATGACGGAAATGCCGGTTGAAGTTGGACAGGTTGCTGTAACCCACTTCGAAGCAGACATCGGCCACTGACATTGGCGTCTGCACCAGCAATCGGCAGGCCCGTTGAATTCTCAGTTTGCGCATCAGGTCGATGAAGCCATGGCCCGTAACGCGTTTGAAAAAGCGTGAAAAACCCGGCTCGCTCATGTGCAAGCGATCAGCAATGACTGAAACCCGGATATCGCCCGTCAGCTCGGCCTGCAAGTATTCAAAGGCTTTGTGAATACGCTCGGCACTTTTTGCATCCAGGGTAGGCGCATAACACGCGCTGGCCAGAAGCTTCGTGTGAGTCGGCGGCGCATTGAGCAGCACGCCCAGCAACTGCAGAAACAACACCAGGCGCTGTAATCCCTGCGCAGGTCCAATGGCTTCGAGTAACCGGGCGGCTTCGATGGCCGTCCCGCCAGTGAACTCAATGCCCCGTCTGGCCCGCTCGAACAGGGACTGTAAATGGCCAAGTTCGGGCAACAACTGGCGCAGTTTCAACAATGATCCACCGTCGAATTGCAGGACCACATCCCGCCCTTGCAAATATTCGTGCGGTGCCAGGTCCCCCATCCAGTCATGAGGCAAATCCGGACCGATCAGAGCAACGTGCCCGGCACTGAATGCGCCGATATAGTCACCCGCCACCAGTTTGCCGCTGCCACGACGGATGAGATGGATTTCAAACTCAGGATGGTGATTCCAGCGTGCGAGTGAGTAAGGATAATCGTGTTCATACCAGCGAAAGCTCTGCTCAGGCTGCGGCAGAATAATCTCCAGTTCAGCCGGTGAGTGCTCAAAAAGACTCGTGAGACTTTCAGCCATGATCCGCTCCTTTTTATTGTCATTGTGAGCTTGGTGATAACACGCACCATACGCCCGTCACGATCCCCTGCTCCACCTCAAACTGACCGGCGACTGATACTTTTTTAACCCTGAGATGATTCGACTGTCGCGGTTAAAAAAGTATCAACACGCCGTCCCCATTGCGTTTGCCGGGAATTCTGGCAACTGCTGTAATCGGCCCGTAGCCTCCTGCTGATCCGGATGTGATCAGTGAGGGCATAAAACAACAATAAGAATTCCGCGCCACAGGCGTGGAGTGGAGAGCATCATGCAAATGATCCCGAAAGCGCTCCTTCTGTCCGCTGGTCTGGCGTTTATCGCGTCCAGTCAGGCCGCCGAAACCATCACCATCACCATCGCCACCGTCAATAACAGCGACATGATCCGCATGCAGCGGCTGTCGAAAGTCTTTGAGGAGCAGCACCCCGACCTCAAACTCAATTGGGTGGTGCTGGAAGAAAACGTCCTGCGCCAACGGCTGACCACGGACATTGCCACTCAGGGTGGCCAGTTTGATGTATTGACCATCGGCACTTATGAAACGCCGCTTTGGGGCGCCAAAAACTGGCTCGAACCCATGAAGGACTTACCATCTGACTACGATCTGGAAGATATCTTTCCCTCGGTGCGCCAAGGCCTATCAGTTGATAACACGCTTTACGCCCTGCCCTTTTATGGCGAAAGCACAGTGACTTATTACCGCACTGATCTGTTCAAGCAGGCCGGCTTGAGCATGCCGGAACATCCGACCTGGACCCAGCTCGGCGAATTTGCAGCAAAACTCCATCACCCTGATAAAGAACAGTACGGCATGTGCCTGCGGGGTAAATCCGGATGGGGCGAAAACATGGCACTGCTGACTACCATGGCCAATAGCTTCGGCGCGCGCTGGTTCGATGAGCAATGGCAACCCGAACTGACAGGGCCCGAGTGGACAGCGGCCGCCAACTATTACGTCAATACGCTCAAGAACTACGGACCGCCCGGTGTTTCAAGCAACGGTTTCAATGAAACGCTGGCCTTGTTTAACAGCGGCAAATGCGCGATCTGGGTAGATGCGAGCGTCGCGGGGTCCTTCACAACCGATAAAGAACAAAGTCGGGTGGTTGACAGCGTGGGCTTTGCCCCGGCTCCGGTTGAAGTCACTGACAAGGGTTCTTCGTGGCTGTATGCGTGGTCGCTGGCGATCCCCGCTACCTCCAGACATAAAGACGCGGCCAAAGCCTTTATTACCTGGGCGACCTCCAAAGAATACATTCAACTGGTCGCGCAGAAGGATGGCATCACCAACGTACCGCCAGGTACTCGCACCTCCACCTACAGTGAGGCTTATCTGCAAGCCGCACCGTTCGCCAAAGTCACGCTGCAAATGATGCAGAACGCTGACCCCGCCCACCCGTCGGCAAAGCCAGTGCCTTACGTGGGCATTCAATACGTGACCATTCCAGAGTTCCAGGCCATTGGCACATCAGTGGGCAAGCTTTTCGCCGCTGCACTCACCGGGCAGACCTCCGTTGCACAAGCGCTGGATGCCGCACAAAAAGTCACCATCAGGGAAATGAAACGCGCGGGCTATCCGAAAAAATAACTCACGCTATAGCTCTCGAAATGACCTGAGCTTTGTACTTTTGAAGGATGGATTGACATGAAACGACTTGAAGGTAAAAGCGCCCTGATCACGGGGTCTGCAAGAGGCATCGGCCGGGCATTCGCCGAGGCCTATATTCGCGAAGGAGCAACGGTCGCCATCGCCGACATCGACCTTGAACGGGCACGCGCGACTGCTGAAGAATTGGGCAAGCAGGCCTACGCAGTAAAGATCGACGTCACTGCGCAAGCTTCCATTGATAACGCCATTGCCGAAGTGGTCGGAAAAACCGGAAAGCTGGATATCCTGATCAACAATGCGGCACTGTTCGACCTGGCTCCGATCACTGACATAACCCGTGAAAGCTACGACCGCCTGTTCGCCATCAACGTGGCAGGCACGCTGTTCACCTTGCAGGCAGCAGCCCGACAAATGATCAGTCAGGGAACCGGCGGCAAGATCATCAACATGGCGAGCCAGGCAGGACGACGCGGTGAAGCGCTGGTCGGTGTCTATTGCGCCACCAAGGCGGCGGTAATAAGCCTCACACAATCGGCGGGGCTAAACCTCATCAAACACCGAATCAACGTCAACGCCATTGCCCCCGGCGTCGTCGACGGTGAGCATTGGGACGGTGTCGACGCGCTGTTCGCCAAACATGAGAATCGCCCGCTGGGAGAAAAGAAAAAACTCGTTGGCCAGGAGGTTCCTTATGGCCGCATGGGCACCGCCGATGACCTGACCGGCATGGCGATATTCCTTGCCTCGCAGGAAAGCGACTACATCGTGGCCCAGACCTATAACGTCGATGGGGGTAACTGGATGAGTTGACTGGCACCTGCCCGTGTGACGGCGCCACGGATGAGCGACGCACGGAGGAAGATATCAACGTGCGTAAACCACCTGATCGCGATCGACGGACTCAGGTGAACCTGGGTGTTGGTCAACCAGCCCCAACCTGGGTACGACACTACCCCGCTCTAGCAAGGCCCCCGGCGCCACCACAGCATTGGCACCGATCCTCGTACCGTCGCCCACCAGCGCGCCAAATTTTGCGACGCCGGTTTCAATGATCGTATCGCCGTGGAGAATCCGGATATCGGCCCCGGCAAATTCGTTGCGATAGTTCGCGATAACCGCGCCGGCCTCGATGTTCACATCCTGGCCCAATAATGAGTCGCCCACGAAATTGAAGTGGGCCAGTTTGCTGCGGTCGAGCATGAAGCTGCTCTTCAATTCGCAGCTGGGACCGACAATACAATCGCTGCCAAGGAACACGCCGCCACGTAAATAGGCACCTGCGGCGATAAAACAGTCAGGCCCGATCACGATCGCCCCTTTGAGTACGGCGCCGTCTTCGACCTGCGCCGTTTTATGGATAGCGATATCGCCCTGGCGCTGATAATCGGGCCCAAGCTTAGCCAGGATGGTGCGTACAAAATTTTCGCACTGCTGCGTGATCTGCCAGGGTGAGCGGGCTTGCGCATCAAGACCTAGCGCCTCCCAGTGCGAGATAAATTCTGAAATCGATATCCCGTGCATTCAGACTTCCTTTGAAAAGTGAGTAGAACGTTGCCGACTGCGGGCAGCAGGTTCACTGAATGGTTGCACATGTTTGATCATCGGTAAGACAGCATTTTTGCCATGCTGGAGCGAGGCTTGCCCGCGAATCGCCCTACTCGGTGAATCAAATGCAACGAGTTGTAGTACTTCGCCGGCAAGCCTGGCTTCAACAGAGTGCTTTGCGTCTGCACCCGGGAAAAGCATTACCGGGCAAAAAAACAAAATTGCCGTGTGCTTCTTTCGTTCTTTCATACGTCGCAAGCTTCATTGCCTGTTTTCTATGTCTGGAGCCCCCCAATGCTTTCGCCGAAATCCCTGCCCACTGCGCTGTTGGGCCTGGCCCTTGTCTGTCCGGCGCTGGCCGAGGCGCAGGAAGTGGAGCTGGGCCAGGTGCTGATCCGTGACCAGGAGCGAGGCAGCGAGGACCAGTCAGTCGAAGACGCGAAGGAACAACTGGCAAAGGTGCCCGGCGGAACCAACGTGATCGACCTGCGTCAGCCGTTACAGGGCCGCGTAGCGAGCAATCAAGATGTACTGGCGTATCAGCCCGGGGTCTATGCCCAGTCTGCGGGCAACGAAGGGGTAAAAATCTCCATACGCGGCTCGGGCATCAACCGCGCGCCGGGTGCCCACGCCTCCGGCCTGTACGCAATGCTCGACGGCCTTCCACTCACTGGCCCTGGCGGCACGCCCTATGAGCTACTTGAGCCGCTGTGGCTCGACCATGTAGAGGTGCTGCGCGGCGCCAATGGTTTTGACCGGGGTGCTCTGGCATTGGGCGGTGCCATCAACTACGTCAGCCACACTGGCTACGATGCGCCGCTGTTGCAGGTGCGCTACGTAACCGGTAGCCACGGATACCAACAGCGGCAGATCAGCTCCGGGCAAGTGCTGGGCGACTTCGACTACTACGTGGCGATGACCGATGCGCGCTCCGATGGCTATCAGGACCACACCTCCAGCGAAAGCCAGGGTGTCATCGCCAACTTCGGCTATCGCTTCAACCCGAATCTGGAAACCCGGTTCTATTTTCGCCATCGCGAGACCGATAACGAGCTTGCCGGGCGGGTCACCAAGAACTCTATCGAACACGACCCACGTGCCGCAAATCCCACTTATGAATCGCGGGACTATAATCGCGACCAGCCGGGCAGCACGTTTATCGGCAACAAAACCACCTGGTACATCGACGACGATTCAAGCATCGAGACCGGCCTCGTCTACCACGATTACCCCATGGACCTGCGCGAGGGGCCTAACCGCCTGCGGGTCGCCTACACGGATGTCAGCGCCACCTTCGACTACAAGCGCCGTGACACCCTGTGGGGTCTGGAAAGCAACAGCACGCTGGGTTTGCGCGTGACCAAGCACTTGCCCAACTCCGGCGCCAGCGAATTCGTGCGTATCCCGACCGGCAACACCGCCGGGTATGCGCCGGGCACCCGCATTCGTAACTTCACCTATCAAGGCTCGGACACTGTTCTGCACGTCGGCAATGATCTGGAGATCGCCGACGACCTGTGGCTGACCACGGGCCTCGCCGCCATTTACACACGTCGCGAAAGCGCCGTGACCTATCCTGATGGCGGTGGCAAAACCAGCATGGGCGACTGGGACTACGCGCCACGACTGGGCATGCGCTATCAGTTGACGCCTGACATGCAGGTGTTCGCCAATCTCAGCCGCTCGGTGGAAGGCCCGCATCCGTGGTCACTGATCTACAGCGCTGACCAGCGATTCCCGGCGGGCAGCGGCGTCGCCACCGGTGCCCAGCGCAACCCGGTCAAACTACGCAACCAGACCGCTACCACCCTGGAGTTGGGCGGACGGGGCGACAGCACACTCGGCGAATGGAGCCTGGCGTGGTACTACTCGCAAGTCCGTCACGAACTACTTTCTGTGCTGCCGGACGCCAACGCAACTACACCTTACGAGCTTAACGCCAGCCCTACGGTTCATCAGGGTGTGGAAGCCAGCCTGCAGAGCAAACTGTGGTCCCATGAAGGAGGCGAACTGAGCCTGCGTCAGGCTTATACCTTCAGTGATTTCCACTACCGCGACGATGATCGCTTCGGCGATAACCGGCTGCCCGGTCTGCCAATGCATTACTACCAGGGCGAGCTGCGCTACGACTGGCCGCAAGGTTTCTTCGCCGCTTTCAACACCCAGCTGGTGTCCAAAGCCGCCGTGGATTATGCCAACAGCTACTACGCCGACCCTTACGCACTGTTCGGCGCGACGGTGGGTTACAACGCCCCGAAGAACGACTGGCAGACCTGGGTCGATATGCGCAACCTGACCAACAAACATTACGCCGCCACTGTCACGCCGGGCTACGACGACCGAGGGCTGGACGCGGCGCGCTCAACCCCCGGCGAAGGTCTGGGGGTTTATGTCGGGGTGTCGTGGAGTTTGCGCTGAAGGCCTGAACGGCTGTCATTGAGCGGTTTGAAGCTGCTAGGATTCGGCCCTGCTGTTGGCGTACTCACCGCTTGACGCTAAGGACTTTGATTGAATACCGCTGCACTGCCCCGCCGCCCCGGCAACGGAAAAATAGCCCTGCTCGGGCTGCTGCAAATACTGTCCTGGGGCGGATCGTTCTACCTGCTCGGCGTATTGGCCGATCCTATCGCTGCCGACACAGGCTGGCCGCATCAGTGGGTCCTGGGCGGAGCATCCATCGGTTTGCTGGTGGCCAGCCTGTTGTCGCCATTGTGCGGACGACTGATTGCCCGCATCGGCGGACGCAGAGTGTTGGCCGCCCATGGTCTGATTCTCGCCGCGGGCCTGTGGATGATGGCGCTGGCACCCTCGTTACCGGTCTTTCTGCTGGCCTGGGTCATCATCGGCATCGCCATGGCCAGCGGACTTTACGATGCGCTGTTCACGTCACTGGGTTCCACCTATGGGCTGGAAGCACGACCGATCATTGTCGGCATCACCCTGATTTCAGGGTTCTGCACCACCGTGATCTGGCCGCTGCTGGCGGTGATGGATCACCTCATGGGCTGGCGAATGACCTGTGGGGTGTTCGGCACCGTTGTTTTGTTTGTGCTCTATCCGCTATACCGTTATGCGCTGGACGCCCATGTGCCGGTTGCAGCATCCGGACATGCCAGCCAAGGCAGCGGCACGCCGCTCGCCTCCTCCATCTATTGGTCTATGACAGCGCTGTTCGCCATTGCCGCAGCGTTGATGACCTGTCTCTCCATTGTGATCCTGACCATCCTGCAAGCCCGCGGGCACAGCCTGGCATCCGCCATTGCACTGGCAGCGATGATCGGCCCGGCTCAGGTGCTGTGTCGGGTCATCGACCTGATGTTCAAACGCAAAGCGCCGATGTTCACGGCGTTATTGTCCAGCGGCTTTACGGCTTTGGGATTGCTGCTGGTGGACTTCGCACCGAGCCTGGTGGCCTGGGGACTGGTGTGTTACGGCGCAGGTAACGGCCTGCGCGCCATCGTCAAAAGCACCTTGCCTTTGGTGGTGGTGCATCAAAGCGATTACGCGGTGGTGTCCGGCAAAATGGCACGCCCGGCATTACTGGCCCAGGCCGTAGCGCCCATCGCCTGCGGTTATGTGATCTCGCAACTGGGCAGCGAAGCGATGATCCATGTGCTGACAGCCATGGCATTGATTGCCTTCGGGTTATGCCTGTGGCTTGCCCGATTGGTGACGCGGCGGACTGCCTGAAAGACGCCTGAGTACGGGTGGGAAGGCTATCCCCTCTGTGGGAGATTTTATCCTGGCCTGCAAGGGTTGTTCCCGGTGGGAGCGAATTCATTCGCGAATGCGTCTTGTCAGACGACAGAAGTATTGAATCTGCCGGCCCCTTTCCCGAATGAATTCGGTCCCACAGGTTTTGCATAAGCTTGAAATGCTACCAACCTGTGGGATTTTGAACCTGATAGCTGTGGGCTGCTGGACGACAGCCTCCTCTTTATCATGGCCATCGAGTGAGCAGCTCAGGCAAGTTCTTCAACCCAAAACAATCACTGCACCACGCTGAGCTCCTCGCCATGCACTGGGCGTCACTCCCACCAGCCGCGTGAACACCCGGGTCAGGTGCGGTTGATCAGAAAAACCGCATGTCTGAGCAATGTTGACTAACGAAAGCCCAGGCTGGGCCATCAACAACTCTTTAGCCTTCTCGACACGCATCTGCAGCAACCAGGTGTGCGGCGCAACACCCGTGGCCTGTTTGAACGCGCGGGAGAAATGACTGCGACTCAGCGAACACTCCTGGGCAATCCGTTCCACGGAAAGATCGCTGCCCAGATTGCTGGCAATCATCTCCTTGGCCAGACGTTCCTGAAGCGGCGTCAGCGTGGTCGTGAACTTTCCGGAAGTAGAAGCGATACGGCCGTATTGAGTGACCGAGTGCGCGCACATCGCTAACAAAATGTGATCAATGAACAACTGATTGGCCGCTGCCGGGTTGCGTAACGCGGGCAGCATCGCCTGCGCCAGGTGATACAGCACCGGGTCCTGAGCGCCCTGTTCGTAGCGAAAACCACTGATGATCCGCCCGCCATTCTCACGCTGGTAGTCGTCGAAGGTTTGCCGCGGAATGTTGAAGCGAAGGTTGTCATAAGACGCGCGATGCTGACAGCGCAGCTCATCCCCCATGAATGGCAAGGAAACACTGCCCTGACGATAGCCACCGGCATAACTCAGACGTCGCCCCCGCCATAACCGATGCTCGGCAAAATCTTCGAGCTGGACGATGATCGAAAAGGCATCGAGGCAGGGAATATCAATGATCTTCTCAGGATCCGGACGCGCATCCGCCACCCGAGTGGCGGAGAACTTTTCAGTATGCAAATGGGCGATGGCAGGGGCGCTCAAGTTGATTCCTTCGGCTCGGGGCGGGAAACACGTTCACCCTACTCTATCGGCAAAACCAGACATCCGCGACCGGGCTCTTATCGGACAAATGTTTTTCTCTGCAGGAGCTCACGAGCACCGCGAGGCAGCGATGGCGGCCTGCCTGATACGCCGCTATCGCGGCCTCGCGGTGCTCGTGCGCGTTCATCAAACACAAAATAACTATTTGAATTCACCTTCGTTTTTGTAGGAGTGAGCTTGCTCGCGATAGCGTTTGGTCAGGCGATAATTTCTCAACATCTCGACCGCCATCGCGAGCAAGCTCACTCCTACAGGATCCAGTGTTTGCCGCGAGACGGCGGGGTGTCACGCACACCGGGGCCACTCCTACAGATCAATATCAACTGGTTGCAGGTCGTGAGCTGATCGCGACAGCGCCAAATAATACCGGGCTCGTTCAGTCGGGCGATACCAATGATGGGCATTGAACCAGATGCTCCTTGAGAAACCCGATCAGCGCCTGCACCGGACGCGAGCCCTGACGGTGTTGCGGGTAGACCGCCGATAACGCCAGTGATGGCGTGCGGAACTCATTGAGAACACGGACCAGACGCCCGTCTTCCAAAGCCGCGCCGACAATGAATAGCGGCAAATAGGTGATCCCCAACCCGCCAATGGCAGCATCGCGCAACAGTTCGCCATTGTTGGCGCGCATCCGTCCGCACAGGCTGACCGCCAACGGCTTGCCATTTCGCTCGAAGCGCCACTGCACCTGACGACTGTGACCATAAGGCAAGCAATCATGATGCTTGAGCGCTTCCGGTTCGGCAGGTGCGCCGCGTCGCTCAAGGTATTCGGGACTGCAACAGAACACCCGCTCGATATTGGCAATGTGACGGGCGATCAGCGTCGAGTCTTCCAGCACCCCGATACGCAGCGCCAGGTCGTAACCTTCGCCCAGCAAGTCCACGGCGCGGTCACTCAGGTCCACTTCTACCGACACCTCGGGATAGCGCTGCAGGAAAACCGGCAACAAGGGCCCCAAATGCTCAATGGCAAACGACAACGGTGCAGTGATGCGAATGGTGCCCCGCGGCTGAGTGTTCTGCCCGGCTATGCTCTGTTCGGCCTGTTCGAGATCCGCTACCAGCCGCAACGCCGATTCGTAATAGGCCTGGCCCAGCGGTGTAACGTCCAGTCGACGGGTTGAACGGTTGAGCAGACGTACGCCGAGACGCTCTTCGAGTTGAATCAGACGGCGACTGATGAATTGCTTGGAAAGCCCCAACTGCTCGGCGGCAGCAGTGAAACTCCCGGATTCCATCACCTGGGTAAATATGCGCATATCTTCGAAAGGGTTCATTGTCGCTCACCGGTTGACAGTCCAACGCTTTCTACCAGCTTTATCGGCCCAATGCATGGGCTTAACCTGCGTTGACTGTATTCCCATTGCTGCAACGACCTCCTACAGGATCAGATCATGCCCGCATTCATTCAAAGCTACCCGCTGATCTGCAGCCTGTTGCTGGTTCTGCTGGATCTGACCAGCTGGAACCTGGTGCCGTACCCCTACCGATTGCAGAAAGTTGCGGTTCGGCTGGCTTTGTTTCTGGTTTACAGCGTGGTGATTATCAGCGCGGGCCTTAGCCCACTGGACAGTGCCCCTTGGGAAGAAGACAGCGCACGTCATCTGGCGGCCACCGCACTGGAAATCATCTGGTGGATTCTGGCGGCCAGAACCCTGACTGAAATCATCGGCACGTTATTGATGCGGCGCATCGGTCACAGCGGTCGCTTGTTGCAGGAAGTGATCGGCGCCGTGATCTTTCTGATCGCTATCGTGGCAGCCGCCGGTTATGTCATGCAGCTTCCCGTCAAAGGCTTGCTGGCGACGTCCGGGGCAATGGCCATCGTGGTCGGTCTGGCGTTGCAGAGCACGTTGGCCGACGTGTTCTCAGGGATCATCCTCAACACCACCAAGCCTTATCAGGTTGACGACTCGATCAGCATCGACGGGGTTGAAGGCAAGGTCGTCGACATCGACTGGCGCGCCACTCACTTGCTGACCGGCACGGGCAGCACGGCGGTCATCCCCAACTCGGTAGCGGCCAAGGCCAAAATCGTCAACCTCAGCCGGCCCAGAGACATGTTCGGCGTGTCGATCAACATCATGGTCTCACCGCACATCCGCCCGCGCCGCGTACTGGATGCACTGGACCGAGCCCTGCAAGGCAGCAGCGCCTTGCTGCCATTCCCCAAGGCCCGAGCGGTGGTCAAGGAAGCCAGCCCGACCACCATCGAATACACCGTCACTGGGTTTATCAGGGATCTGGACAAGAAAAGCGAAGTCCGCAACCTGCTGTTCGACCTCGCCTACCGTCACCTCGAAGCCGCGGGCATTGCGTGGCAGTCCGACGTTACGGCAGAACCGGTGTCCCGCGCCCGGACCTTGCTGGACGAAGTGAAGGTATTCCGCGCGCTGAACATCGAAGAGAAAAACCATCTGGCGCAGAGCATGTCAGCCAGGGAATACAGTGCAGGCCAAGTGATCATCGAAGCCAATGAAGTCACCGACAGCCTGCTGGTGATTGCAACCGGCGTGGTGTCGGCCGAAGTATCCGACGGCAAGGTCTTCATCGAAGCCGGGCGCATGGGGCCGAGCGAAGTAATGGGCGAACAGAGCATCCTCGACGACACACCGTCCGAAGCCCGTTTCACCGCCCTTACCTCGTGTGTGGTGTACAGCATCGACAAAAGCGTGGCCCGGGAAACCATGGAGCATGAAGGCCAGATCAAAAACGCCCTGACGAAACTCCAGGCCGTGCGCCAGCACAGCAGCCAGTCGTTGCTGACCGAGAAACCGGCAGCCATCAAGAAAGGCAGTTTTCTGGGGTGGTTGCAGAAGCGTTGATATATGACAACACTGTCAAGCAACGCACATTTACCGAAATGTAATCTTTGTGGGAGCAGAGCTTGCTCGCGATAAGGCTGGATGCGATTTGCTCTAGATCACGTTCAGCCTTATCGCGAGCAAGCTCTGCTCCCACGGGGTTGGAGGTGTCAGCCCCTGACAGCATCCTTCCAGACCTGCGCGCCATCAAAAAACGCATGGGCATTGCTGACCAGTGTCTCCAGGTGGTAACCGCCCTCCTGCACGATGACGCACGGCAGCCCCAGACTGCGAATCCGCTCGCCCAGTTTCGCGAATCCTTCCCGGGTGACCGCGACCTGGCTCTGCGGGTCATGCTCGTAGATATCGAAGCCCAAGGACAACACCAGCACCTGCGCGTCAAAAGATTTGACGGCATCCAGAGCCTGTTCAAGCTTGTCCATGAACACCGATTCAGGCGAACCGTGAGGCATCGGGAAGTTCACGTTGCAGCCAGCCCCGGCACCTTCACCCTGCTCATCTTCGAACCCGGCGACGCCCGGATAGAAATTCTCCGGATCGCCATGAATGGAGACGTACAGCACATCATCGCGATCATAAAAGATTTCCTGAATCCCCTGACCGTGGTGCATGTCGGTATCCAGCACTGCGACCCGCTCAAAGCCGTCGCGCAAAACCTGAGCAGCCACTGCTGCGCTGTTGACGTAGCAGAACCCGCCTGCGGCCTCTTTGCGAGCGTGATGTCCGGGCGGACGGCATAGCGCATATGCGGAAGGCTCGCCATCAAGCACAGCCTTGGCAGCCGCCACCGCGCTTTGAGCAGACCAGTACGCAGAGCGCCAGGTGTTCTCACCCACCGGGCAACTGCCATCGGCCAGATAGCGCGCGGCCTGGGCCAGAATCCCGCGCAAGGCATTGGGCTCACGGACGAAGATGTTCGACATCACTTCATCGCCCCAGTCTTCGGGCATCTTCTTCCACTCTGTATGCGCGCTTTTCAAGAACGTCAGATATGCATCGCTGTGGACTGCCAGCAAAGGATCGAGACCGAAATCAGCCGGTTGCTGAATATCGAACGCCAGGCCCTGAACCGCTTGCAGCAGATTCTGTGCCCGCTGCGGGACCTCCTGTGGCGTGCGCATCTGTCCACGGGAGTAATAGCTTTTGGGAAAGTGCAGAAGCTGTTCCGGATGAAAAAAACTGAGCATGGGTATTCCTCATTCAGTAGGTCGCGCCAATCAGGCTTCGCGAGCGGTTTCCAGTTCGAATGCCGTGGCATGTCGCTTGGCGAGTGCCAGCACGCAGATCAGTGAGGTGCCTGCGATCAGGCTGTAGAACAACGCCATCGGCCACCATTGGCCGGGGTAGGAATGCGCCAGCCAGGTGCCGATCAACGGCGTCAGACCACCTGCCAGCGCACCGCACACCTGATAGGCCAGGGAAATCGCCGTGTAGCGAACCCGGGTTTCAAACATGCCGCTGACGTAACCGGCGATCACCGCGTAGAACGACGCCATGCAGACCACCGCCAGGGCGATGCCGAGAATGATCAATGGCGCCTGACCGCTACTGACCAGGATGAACATCGGATAAGGCGAGGCCATAGCCAAAATCGTCACGCCACACAGGAAGCGCGTGGCGCCGACCTTCTCCGCCACCCATGCCGCAATCGGCTGGATGCAGAACTGAATGATCGCCACCACGAACAGACATTCCAGAATCAGCGACCTTGGCAAATTCAATTGCTGAGTGGTGTAAGCAATCATGAAGGTGTTGGTGAAATACACCCCCGCGATGCCCAGCGTGTTTGCGCCGATGCACAGCAGCAAGGGCCGCCATGAAGTCTTGAGCACCTCGAATACCGGGGCCTGTGCCTTGTGGCCAGACTTGGCGACATCCAGCCGTGCCTGCTCTTTGTCATTGAGGAATTCAGGTGACTCGTTGACGCCCAGACGAATCGCCAGACCGACCACCAGCAACGCGGCGCTGGCCAGAAACGGCAGACGCCAGCCCCAGCTCATCAGGTCTTCTTCGGGCAGACGGGTTACTGCGCTGAACGCCAGCAGCGAAAGAATCAACCCCGCCGGGCTGCCCAGCTGCGCAAATGAGGCGAAGAAATTACGTCGGCCTTTGGGCGCATGTTCACCCGCCATCAATACTGCACCGCCCCACTCGCCTCCGACGGCAATGCCCTGGACCACACGCAGGAGGATCAGCAACACCGGCGCCGCTGCGCCAATTTGCGCATAGGTCGGCAGCAAACCAATACAGACTGTGACCACGCCCATCATCACCAGGGTGATGACCAGCGATTTCTTGCGGCCGATACGGTCGCCGATGTGACCAAACACGATGCCGCCCAACGGTCGGGCAAAGAAGCCCACGGCAAAGGTGCCGAAGGCCGCCATGGTGCTGAACAATTTATCTTCGGAAGGGAAAAAGAGCTGACCGAATACCAGCGCAGCGGCGGTGGCATAGATATAAAAGTCGTACCACTCGATCATCGTACCGATGAACGCGGCGGCGGCAGCCCGGCGTGGCTGCGCAGAAGCAGTGGGCTTCATGAATCAACTCCATTGGTTAGTATTTTTGGCAGGAGAAAATGATCTTGCTGAGGCCGCTCTGTTGGCGACTATGGACGGATTTTTTGCTCGGCAGGCATAATCAGTCAAATTTCTATTTATTATTCGAACTATAAGCCGCAATTATAGTGAGGCCGCCGTGACCGACTCTTCCCGCGATATCTCTCCTTTGCTCAATGACCGTCTTGACTGGAATCTGCTGCGTACCTTCCGGGTCATTGGCCAGGAACTGAGCATCAGCCGGGCCGCAGCCAGAATGCACCTGACCCAACCCGCGGTCAGTCAGGCCCTCAAGCGTCTGGAAGAACAACTGGGTTGTCAGCTTATTGCCCGTCGCGGGCCACGGTTCGACCTGACCGAAGCCGGAGTGAAAATCTTCGCCCTGGCGGGTGAGATTTACGGCCAGGTCTCCCAAGTGAGCAACACCTTGCAGATGCCGGGGGATGAAGTGATCGGTAAGGTTCGCCTGCTGATGATCAGCCGGATCGTGTCGAGCAACTTTGATAATTTCCTGACGGAGTTCCATCGTCAGCATCCACGGGTTGACCTGGAAGTTGACGTGATGCGCAGCTCCGACATCGTCAGCGCTCTACTGGAGAAAACCGCCACCCTGGGCTTGAGCCTCAATCGCCGCCCACAACCTCGACTGGAACAACGCCTGTTTCAGCGCCAGCGTTATGTATTTTTCTGCGGCCGGAATCATCCGTTGTATGGTCGCACCGACCTCAGTCAGAGCGATCTGCAGTCAGAAAACTTTGTCAGTTTCACCAGTGACCAAATTGGCGGGATGCTTTCGCCATTGACCATCTTTCGTGATCAGCAAGGTTTTGGCGGAAGGATTGTGGCGTCATCTTCAAGCCTCGAAGAAATCAGGCGCCTGGTCATTGCGGGAATTGGTCTGGGATGCCTGCCCGAGCATGTCGTGGTTGACGACGTTGAACAGGGGTTACTGTGGCGGGTGCCGCCGTTGGAGGGCGTTGCGGACGTCGATATTCATTTGCTGTGGAACCGTGAACAGCGCATGAGCCGTGCTGAAACGGTGTTTATCGAAGGATTGGCAGCGCGGCTGGAAAATACATGAAGTTTTTATCTTCATGATTAACCCGCCGCGCTTTAATACAGAACTGAAACAGGTAATTCCCAATCAGTTTTTATTTCGGCAATCATTCAATGCTTGATACTTAACAGTCTTCAACGCACCGTTGGAATCTTCGTAGGTCATTAGCTGCGGGTTGACGCCGCACACTTTGGAAGCCGAAGACATACGCACAACTTTCTCAACGTCAAGTTTCATACCGTACTCATACTTCACGATGCCGGGAAGAGCCTGATTTTTATCGGCGGCATAATCCGCAACAAACGCCTGGTGCTCTTTGATAATCTTGCTGGCGACCGGTTCATGATCGCTGGAAGCAAAAGAAGTAACAGGAACAAGTACGGCCAGCGCAAGCATCAACGATTTAGCGATTTTCATTTTCTCTGTCTCCGTTTAGTGGGTGATTGAAAGATACCAGTCCATCGCTAACAACGAGGTGGCGCAAACATGACGATTTGGAAATCTGGAAAAAGTCTTGAGATCTTCCCCGTGCACTTAATAACAACATTGTCATTATTCACTCACCGTCCTGTTAGCTTGGCTATTTATACTCATCGCTAACACTGAGGAGCACGACGCAGCTTGCTTCAAGACTCCGCAGTCACTGCCCTTAAACAGAATGGTAACTACGATGACTACAATCAAAGCAATCGCCTTCACACTCGTCGCCCTCTCATCCACCGCGGCAATGGCCCACGATGGAAGTGAACGCGCCAGCCCGGCCGCTGAAAAAATCAAGGTCGCTCAGGAGCAGCGCTTCAACGATCAAATCAATGGCGAATCATCGCGTCTTGTGAATACCGAGAAAAAGACCTCGGTTAATGAACCTGAAAAAGGTTAAGGATTAACTTCGGTTCCACTCTATTCACCTTTAGCAGCTGACAAGCTCCTTTGGTCAAGGTGAATCTTTAGCGCCCTTCGGGGCGCTTTTTTTATTTCTGATAAACACATAACCGTGACTCCCTCTCTCAACACAACTAATACGGTAGTTGTAGGAGTGAGCTTGCTCGCGATAGCAATCTATCCGTAAAGAAAGTATCGCCAGAAGAAATGCATCGCGAGCAAGCTCACTCCTACAGGAACCGCGTGCTACACTTGACACATAAAAAAACCCGCAACAGTTACCTGTCGCGGGCTATTTATTTACAACAATGACGTTATGTCTGCTCTTCTTCCCGACGGTGCGCCCATTGATAGAGCGCAGGCAGAACCAACAAGGTCAGCGCGGTGGACGACAATATCCCGCCAATCACCACGGTGGCCAGCGGACGCTGAACTTCTGCCCCCGTACCGGTCGCCAGCGCCATCGGAATAAAGCCTAACGACGCGACCAACGCAGTCATCAACACCGGGCGCAAGCGGGTCAGCGCACCTTCGTTGATCGCATCGCCCAGCGAACGCCCTTCCTCGCGCAGGTTACGAATGAACGAGATCATCACCAGGCCGTTCAGCACCGCCACACCCGACAAGGCGATAAACCCTACCCCCGCCGAGATGGACAGCGGAATGTCCCTCAACCACAGCGCCATGACGCCGCCGGTCAAGGCAAAGGGAATACCAGTGAAAACCAGTAAGCCGTCCTTCAGGTTATTGAACATCATGAACAGCAGCGCCAGCACCATCAGCAGCGCCACTGGAACCACGATCTGCAGGCGCTTGGCAGCGGACTGCAACTGTTCAAACTGGCCGCCCCAATTGGTCCAGTATCCCGCCGGGATCTGCACGTCGCGTTCGATGGTTTCGCCCGCCTCTTGCACAAACGAGCCGAGGTCGCGACCGCGTACGTTAGCGCTGACGATGACCAGACGTTTGCCGTTTTCCCGGCTGATCTGGTTCGGCCCCAGTACTAGGTCCAGGCTCGCCACCTGGGACAGCGAAATGAAGCTGATCTGCTGATTGACGCTGCTCGCCGTCGCAGGCACGGGGATCAGCAGACTCGAGAGCCCGGCCACGTCTGTACGCAAGGTTTCCGACAGTCGCACTACCATGTCAAAGCGACGATCACCTTCATAGAGAGTACCCGCCTGTCGCCCGCCTACCGCGATGGCAATGGCGTCCTGAACATCGCCTACATTGAGGCCATAACGCGCGGCCTTGTCACGATCGATGTTGATGGTCAGCACGGGCAAGCCGGTGGTTTGTTCAACTTTGACCTCAGAAGATCCCGGCACCTTCTGCAAGGTCGCAGCGATTTTCGCGGCAGTCTGGTTCAGTACCGCCATGTCATCGCCGAAAACCTTCACCGCGACGTCGCTGCGCACACCTGAAACCAGCTCGTTGAAGCGCAGCTGGATCGGCTGTGACAGTTCATAGTTACTGCCCGGCACTGTCGCAGCGGCTTGCTGCAATTCGGCAATCAGCGTTTCGCGAGACTTGCCAGGATCTGGCCATTCACTTTGCGGCTTGAGCATGACGTAACTGTCAGAGATGTTCGGCGGCATCGGGTCCGCAGCGATCTCTGCCGTGCCTGTTCGGGCGAACACACGCTCCACTTCCGGCATTTTCTCGACGATGGCTTTTTCAAGACGCTGTTGCATGTCCACTGATTGAGTCAGGCTGGTGCCTGGAACCCGAAGTGCCTGCAACGCAAAGTCGCCCTCACTCAAGCTCGGGATGAACTCACTGCCCATGCGGCTGGCGGTGAACCCGGACAAGACAATCAGTACCACAGCGACGGAGAACGCTATCGACCGATGGCTCAATACCCACTTCAAAACAGGTGCGTAGCGCAGACGCGCGGTACGCATCACCACGCCCTCTTCTTCCTTGACCTTGCCGGTGACAAACATGGCAATGGCCGCCGGTACGAATGTCACCGACAGGATCATGGCGCCCAGCAGCGCGATCACTACGGTAAAGGCCATGGGGTGGAACATTTTACCCTCGACACCCGTCAGGGCGAAGATCGGCAGGTAAACGACCATGATGATCAACTGACCAAAAATCAGCGGTCGACGTGCTTCTTTGGCGGCTGCAAACACCTCATGAAAGCGCTCCGAACGGGTCAACATCCGTCCGTACTTCTGCTGTGCGTACGCCAGTCTGCGGATCGCGTTTTCGACAATTACGACTGCGCCGTCGACGATGATGCCGAAGTCCAGCGCGCCGAGACTCATCAGGTTGGCACTGACTTTGTTGGTGAACATACCGGTGAAGGTAAACAGCATGGCCAAGGGAATCACCATGGCGGTGATCAACGCGGCACGGATATTACCGAGGAACAAAAACAGAATCGCGATGACCAGAATGGCCCCTTCGATCAGGTTCTTCTTGACCGTGGCGATGGCTTTTTCAACCAGCGTCGTGCGGTCATAAACCGTGATCGCCTCAACACCTTCCGGCAATGAACGGTTGATATCAGCCAGCTTGGCGGCCACGGCCTGGGAAACCGTACGGCTGTTTTCACCGATCAGCATAAACACGGTACCGAGTACCACTTCCCGGCCATTTTCGGTGGCAGCACCGGAGCGTAACTCCTGACCGATACCCACATCGGCCACGCTGCTGACCCGGATCGGCGTTCCCTGGACGTTAGCGATGACGATGTTGGCAATGTCCTGCACCGTGCCTAACTGACCCGGTGCGCGAATCAATAACTGCTCGCCGCCGCGCTCAATGTAACCGGCACCAATGTTGGCGTTGTTGCGCTCAAGGGCGGCCACCAGGTCATTCAAGGTGAGTTTGTACGCGGCGAGTTTCTTCGGGTCGGGCGCGATCTGATACTGTTTGGCGAAACCACCAATGGTGTTGATTTCGGCCACGCCCGGCACGTTGCGCAGCTGCGGCTTGATGATCCAGTCCTGAATCACACGCAGATCGGTAGGGGTGTAAGGCGTGCCGTCTTCCTTCAGCGCGCCCTCCTTCGCCTCTACGGTCCAGAGGAAAATCTCGCCAAGCCCGGTAGAAATCGGCCCCATGACCGCATCGACACCTTCGGGCAACTGATCCTTGGCGATTTGCAGGCGCTCGCCGACCAATTGGCGGGCGAAGAACAGGTCAGTGCCATCTTCGAAAATCACCGTGACCTGTGAGAGGCCCGAGCGCGACAGAGAACGCGTCTGCTGCAGACCCGGCAGGCCTGCCATGCTCGTTTCAATCGAGAAGGTCACCCGCTGTTCTGTCTCCAGGGGCGAAAAACCGGGCGCCGAAGTATTGATCTGTACCTGCACATTAGTGATGTCAGGCACAGCATCAATGGGCAGTTTCTGGTAGCTGGCAATGCCGAGCCCTGCCATGAGCAACACGGCAAGCATCACGACGATGCGCTGCTCGATTGCGAATTGGATCAACCGTTCAAACATGACGTTGTACTCTTGCGAGGCAGATCAATGGGAGTGCTCAGCGGAGCCTTTACCCAGCTCGGACTTGAGAATGAAACTGCCAGCGGCGGCCACTTGAGTGCCCGCCGTCAGGCCTTGAACGATTTCCACATAACCGCCGTCGCGTCTGCCGACTTTCACCGGACGCACTTCAAAGCCGTCGGCGTTGCGCACGAACACCGACGTCTGGTCTTCAACGGACTGAATGGCAGACTCAGGCAGGCTGACCGCCGCATTGGCTTTGTCTGCTGTCACATCAACCGAGACAAACAGCCCCGGTCGCCACGCGCCCTCGGGGTTGGCCAGCACCACGCGCACCGCCGCCGCGCGGGTTTGCTCGCCCAGCAGATTGCCTACGTAGCTGATGCGGCCTTCAACCTGAGCATTGAGATCGGGCGCACTGACCGTGACTGCCCTGCCTACCACGACTTTGTTCAAATCCTTGGGCGCAACGCCAAAGGTCGCCCAGACCCGCGACAAATCGGAGAGTGTGAAAGCTGAAGTGGTGTCGTTAACCACCTCGCCTATGGCCAGGTGCTTTTCGACGACTACCGAATCAAAGGGAGCGATCAGTTCGTATCGATTGCCTGCGGAGGATTTCAGACTGGCGCCGATAGCACTCAGCTTCTGCCGACCGTTGGCGTAGCTGATGTCTGCTTCCTGATACGCCTGACGCGCCAACAGATAATCCTGCTCGGCGGAAATCTTGTCTTCCCAAAGCTTTTTCTCGCGCTGCATGGTCAACCGTGCGAGTTCAAGGCGGCGCTGCGCTGCGTTAAGTTCGCTGCGCTGATCGGAGATTTGCTGACTGGCGATCACGGCCAGGACCTGGCCTTTTTTCACCGACTGGCCGAGGTCAACCTTGACCTCCTCAACGATCCCGCCGACCCTGGGCACGACGTGGGTGGTGCGGTCTTCGTCAAAGCGAATTTCGCCGGGGAATGTCACAGAAGTACTCATCGACCGAGGTGCCGCGACGGTCAGCTCTATGCCCGCAGACTTGATCTGTTCGGCATTGAGTTCGAGCTTGCCTTCTTCCGCGTGCGAGTCGCCAGATTCTTCATGGCCGCCGCCAGACGCTTCGGCACCGTGACCTTTTTCGCCATGCTCTTCATCACCATGGCTTTCCTCACCGTGCGCTTCGTCAGCGTGGCCTTTCTCATCGACCTTGCCGTCGCTGTGGCTGTCATTTTCGGCGTGCCCCTTCTCGTCCGCATGCCCTTCTTCTTCCGTGTGTTCGTGCTTCGCGTCCTTGGCCGCTTCCGCTGCAACAGGAAGCCCCTGATTACCCAGCGTCAAGCTGCCAAGCCCAATGATTGCAACCACCGCCAGAGCAATGGTCATACTTCGTTTGTTATCCATGGATGCTCCCGGCGATCACGTACGGATGTACACAGCGATGCGCCCGATAAGTGCGAAAAATGAGGGGTTAAGGATTGGCAGTGAATGGGCTGATGTCGCCGTAGATACGCTCGACCGTCACTCTGGCGTCCGTAGCGATGGCCAGCGATTCGAGGTATTGGCTGCGGGCAGCAATCAGGGTGCGCTGTGCGTCGAGAACTTCGAGAAAGCCGAACTTGCCCATCTCGAAACCACGGGTCGCCGCATCCACCGCGCTTTTCGCCGAGGGCAAAATCACCTGATTGAAGGACTCGACTTCTCTGCTCGCCGTCGACCATTGATCGAGTGCGGCCTGGGTCTGCGTACGTAACCGAAGCTCTACGGCGTTGCGTAAATCACGGGCCTGATCTGCCCGACGCGACGCAGCCAAGACGTTGCCTTGATTGCGATTGAACAGAGGAAGCGGTGCCGATAAGCCGATGACATTCACCCGCTCACGGTCTTCGCGACTGTACTGGCTGCCAATGCTGACAGTGAGGTCGGGGATGCGCTGCGCCCGCTCCGAGCCTAGCGCCGCATCACGCTGCTCGATCTGGGCATGGGCCAGGCGCAGCTCGGCAGCTTGATTGATTGCCGTGAGCATCCTCGCCTCCGACGGGGATTTGCCCGGCGACAGGTCGGCGTACTCCAGGCGATCAAACGAAGAAGCCGACGAGCCGGTGGTGCGCGCCAGATCACGATAGCTATTGGTTTTCAGGGTTTCGGCGCGGCGCACCAGCAGGTCGGTTTCAGCCAGTTGTACCTGCGCACGGGTCACCTCGACGGGAGAAGACTTGCCCGCACGTACCCGCCCGTCGGCCACTTCCAGGCCGCGCTGGGCAAGGGCATGGGATTGTCGCGCCAGTTCCAGACCGGTTTGCGCACGCATTGCGGTAAAGAAGGCCTGCACGACTTCGGCACGTAACTCGTTGCCCCGTCGTTCCAGTTCGATCTGCGCGGCATCCTGAGACCGGCTGGCTGCTTCAACGCGGGCACCGCGCTTGCCGCCCAGTTCCAGTGCCTGGCTGAGCATGACCGTGGTGGTGCTGGTATTGCGCCGAGTGTCTTCCACCTCCCAGGACAACTCCGGGTTAGGCATCAGACCGGCCTGCTGCCTGTCGCCCTCGGCGATGCCAATTTCCCATCGTGCGGCGGCGAGGTCCGGGTTTTCCGCAAATGCGGCCTCGATTGCCAGGGGCAGACTCAGACTTTGAGCAGTCGCAATACCGGGCGCGGCAAATGACAGCAACAAGGCGTAAAGCAAACCGGTTTTTACGGTGGGCTTCACGTCGGTTAACAAGGAAAAAACTCTGTGCCTCAGCGGGTTTGCACTGCTCCCGTCGCGCCTTTGCATATGACTGACCACCCCATCAAATAACCAGAACAGACTCCGGCTGCGTTCAGCGGAGTTGGATGCGGGGGACTTTATGCAAAGGGAGTTAGCAGAAGGATTGCTGAAAAATTACAATCCTGTCATTTAAGAAAAGTTGCAGTCGCACTGCTATTACACTGCGCGACGCCATCAAGTTAATTGAGATCGCAGACATAAATAGCAATAACTTAAAACTTGCTTTTTAAAACACTGGAAAATTTAAAACCTTGAAGCTGCCCTCCCTTGAGGACAGGTAAAAAATCCTGAGACTCAGCCACCTGCGGGGTTGACCCTGAAGTGGCTACAGACTCCAGAATCGCCGCGAATCCATTGATCGTGGAACTCTGCCGGTTACCTTGGCAGAGGCGGGACGCGCAACTTTAAAGCCGCCAATAAAATAACAGCGACACTTACCTACCCTATTAATACAGGACACTGATATGCGAATCCTTGTTGTAGAGGACGAGCCGAAAACTGCCGAGTACATGCATCAGGGTTTAACCGAGAGTGGCTACGTTGTGGACCTGGCCGTCACGGGGCTTGATGGGCTTTATCTGGCTCAACATCAAACTTACGATCTGGTGATCCTGGATGTGAATCTGCCCGAGATGGATGGTTGGGAGGTATTGACCCGGTTGAGGAAAAACAGCAACACCCGGGTCATGATGGTCACTGCCCGTGGTCGCCTTGAAGAGAAGGTCCGGGGCCTGGAAATGGGCGCAGACGATTATCTGGTCAAGCCGTTCGAGTTTCCGGAGTTGCTGGCAAGAGTTCGCACGCTGATGCGTCGCAGTGAACAGGCCGGTTTGCCCGAGGTGCTGCGGGTCGGCGACCTTGAACTGGACCAGGGACGACACCGAGCCTTTCGCGGCACCCAGCGCATCGACCTGACGACCAAGGAATTCGCCCTGCTCCACCTGTTGATGCGTCACAGCGGTGAAGTCATGTCTCGCACGCAGATCATCTCGCTGGTGTGGGACATGAACTTTGACTGCGACACCAACGTTGTCGAAGTGTCGATCCGCCGTCTGCGGGCAAAAATCGATGAGCCTTTCGAACAGAAACTGATCCACACCCTGCGCGGCGTCGGCTACGTTCTGGAAATACGTGAATGAAACCCACGCGCCTTTCAACCCGGCTGGGCCTTGCCGTTACCGCAATGAGTGCCGTGCTGGTACTGGTAATGGCAGCGTTCGCCTACGCGTCCATTTCACATCAGCTGGATTTCCGGGCGAGAAACGGCTTGCAGGAAAAACTGGAGCAAATCGAACACAGCCTGTCAGAGGGCTTCAGCTCGGTAGCTGACGTGGTGCTGGCGCCTCACCACTTGCGAGACCAGATTGTCGGGCACGATGACTTGACCCTGACCATCCTCGATTCGAGCGTCCCGAGAAAACGCTTGCTGAGTCTGGGTCAGGACGAACAGATGGTGCCTCCAATACCTCTGGCCGGGGACAGTCGGGACCATTTCCAGCGGGTGGAATCCTCGGCCGGTCACGAGATATTGATTGCCAGCAAACAGGTGCGTCTCAAAGGTGGCCAGAAGGTGCTGGTGCTGCTCGCTCTCGACAGAGAGAGCGATGCCCTGTTACTCGGCGCCTATGTGAAATCCACGCTCATTGCCTTGCCGCTTATCCTGCTGCTGGTTGGCGGTTGCGCGTGGTGGATCGTGCATCGCGGGTTAAGACCTCTGCGCGCATTTCGCAAAGTCGCGCACAAGGTATCGGCCCGGGATTTGTCCCATCGGATGCAGGCGGCCGGACTCCCTGACGAACTCCGTGACCTGGCCCACGCGGTCAACGTGATGCTCAACCGACTGGCCGAGGATATTCAGCAACTGGCGCAATTTTCGGATGACCTGGCCCATGAGCTGCGCTCGCCCATGAACAACCTCATGGGCAAGGCGCAAGTCACCTTGTCCAGAGAGCGGCCACCCGAGGAATACAAACAGGCACTTGAGTCGTGCACCGAGGAGCTTGAACGCCTGTCATTAATGGTCTCCCAGATGCTCTTCCTGGCCAGCGTGACCCAGCCTTCGGCGCTATTGACGTTCACCGCTGTGGATCTTGAAGTAGAAGCCAACAAGGTCGCCGAGCTTTTTGATCAGTCAGCGGAAGAAAAAAACATGACGCTTGTGGTTCAGGGCAGTGCCAAGACCTTGGGAGAACGACTGATGATCCAGCGAGCGATCTCCAATCTGCTCTCCAACGCCATCCGGCACGGCAATCCCGGTAGCACAGTGACCATCACCCTCGACAGCCACGCCAACGAAGTGTCTCTGGCCGTCAGCAATCAGGGTGAAGGCATCGAGGCCGAGCACCTGCCGCGCCTGTTTGACCGTTTTTACCGGGTCCATGCCAGCCGCTCACGACAACAGGGCGGCACCGGTCTGGGGCTGGCGATTGTCCGCTCCATCATGACTGTTCATCAAGGGCGCGTGACGGTGGAGAGTGAGCTGGAACGGGTCACGACGTTCAGACTGGGTTTTCCGCGAGCGAAGTAACTGATTAACCGAACTGAGCCCAGCCTGCTAACGCAGGCCGAAGCCCATTTGCTGTAACGCCCTGACCAACTCTTCACGCCCATGCAGGCTGGAAATACTGCGCAAGCGATTAACAACTTGCTCAGACCAGCCCGCAGCCTCCATCCCCTCCTGCTGATAAAAAGCACCGAGGCGCTGATCATATTGCTCTACCGAGGACTGTTCAGACTCCGCGCTGTAGCGCTCGTGGTGCAAGACCGCCGCCTGGGGCAAGCGCGGTTTTACCTGTGCCGGACGTTGCGCATCCGGGTAACCCACACACATGCCAAACACCGGGTATACCCGAGGTGGCAGCTCTAACTCTTTCGCGACACTTTTGATGTCATTGCGTATAGCGCCGATGTAGACACCACCCAGCCCCATCGACTCCAGCGCCACCACCGCGTTCTGGGCGGCCAGCGACGCGTCGATAGTACCCAGTAACAGACTTTCGATATAGGGTAACGCCTCAAGTTCGACACCGGCGCGCTCTGCCACTCGGGACACTCTGGAGAGATCAGCGAGCCAGACCAGAAACAGCGGGGCTTGGCGGATGTAGGCCTGATTACCGGCAAGCTCCGCGAGGCGCGCTTTGCGAGATGGGTCCTGAACGGCGATCACGCTCCATACCTGTAGATTTGATGAAGTCGCGGCTGACTGTGCTGCTGCGATCAACGCTTCAAGCGTTCCTTCTGGCAGCGGCTTGTCGTTGAACGCGCGGACGCTGCGATGGTTTACCAGTTGATCGAGAATCGGGTTCCAGTTTTCGGGGATTTTTGTGTTTGTATCTGCTTCGCCGTAGCGCAGGGCCAGGCCGTGTTGGGTTGCTTGTGTCATGAAAATATCCAATAGGCCTTAAACGGGCAGAGCCTTTGATGAGCGGGGGTTTTTAATCTGGAGGTAAATTAGCACGCAGCGGAAAGCGCGGTTAGACGATGTCAGGGGGTGGCGATGGCGAGTGATTGCTACAGCGTCAGACTGGTTGGGGGATTGCAGTCCACTTGATCATCCATTTGCATTCGACCTTGGCAAGCGTTTGCATTGGACTCGAGCAGCAGACTGCGTCTCACTGACCGGGAGCAGTCGGCCAAAGCTGCCATATACGATCGGCAGCTTTCGGCCAAAAGCAGCCATGCTCGGCAGGGGCGCTTCATCTGCTTGCCATTGCCTCTCCTGTTAGCCGGCAGAGAGGCGCCGGGAAACGCGAGATAGCTACTAGGTAGGCAAACATGGACGAACAGATGGCCACATGCTAGCTTTGTTAATTTTTACCACTATTAAAAGTTTCATGAAGATTCAAAGGGACGTTATGGACAAGTTATGCGGGGTAGAATTATCAGGCTCTGAAGCAGTAATTGTGCTGCTTGAAAAAGTTAATGAGGGCTATGTATTTCTTAGTAATGAGTCACAGAAGGTTAAGCTTGGTGATGACGAATCTAGTGACGACATAAAGTCATTCTTTGAGACATTTCAGAATTTTGCAAGGCAACACGACGTTGAGCTGGTAGTTATAAAAAAGCGTCCTCAAAAAGGAAAGATGGCTGCTGGTGCGGTATCCTTCAAAATGGAATCACTTATCCAGCTTAATGGAGTTGCGGAGGTCACATTTGTAACCGGTCAAGGGATGGCTGCATCTGAAAAAAAGGTTTCTTTTAACCTGCCTGCCGGTCTTAGAAAATATCAGGAAGACGCCTTCAAAGCGGCTGCTTTTTACATTCGGAAGCAGGGGCTATGACCGGGATACTAATTGACACCGTCGGTGCCCCTCGGCAAATAAAGGACCAGCTCAGAATTTTGAGTAAAGATATAATATTTACAAGGGAGGGGAATAAAGGGGCGAATGGTTATTTGTTTTTTGGCCAGAATCGAATTCTGAATAACGAAGTAGCTGTAAAGTTTTACTACTGGGGAGGAAACGTCAAGTATCATGCTGAACCCAGTACTTTGGCGTTGATTGAAGCCCCAAATATTTTGCCAGTAAAGAGTGCAGGCCTTCTTGACGGGGAATGGGCATATTTTGTAACACCTCGCTTGGATGGCGATCTTGACGATGTGTTAGAAAAGACTGAGCACAGTAATCTGCGAGCTGTTGAGCGTATCACGCAAGTTTTGTGTGGTGTTGTTCACTTACACCAGCGTCGCTACCTACACAGAGATTTGAAACCATCTAACATTTACGTGGGTGATGATGGTAGGTCGATCATCGGTGACTTTGGATCAATTAAATACATCCCTGAAGATCTGGATTCAATACCTGCTTCAAGCCATGCTGTTCTATACAGACCACCGGAATCTCTTGAGGCAGGATCTTACGGGTTCGCTGGTGATCTGTATCAGTGCGGAGTGATGCTCTATCAACTTTTGGGCGGCTATCTGCCTTATGAAGAAATGGCTTGGTTAAGTCAAAGGCAAAGGCGTGAGCATGATTTACTTTCGTCGAGAGCTGATCAAGCGCTGTTTGTTGATAGGTGCATAAAAGAGCGGATTCAGCGTGGAAAGATTCTTGATCTCTCAACGCTTCCCCCTTGGGTTCCAGATATCCTTAAGAGAACAATAAGAAAAGCGACCCATATAAACTCAAAGAAACGGTTTGCGTCTGCTTCTGCTTTTCATACTCACCTTAACAATATTAAGAACAGCATTCCAGATTGGTCAGTAATCGAAGGACGCCCTGTGTTGGTCTCTCCTACCATTTCTTATAGAATTCTCGAAAAAGATAATATTCTTTATGTGCAAAAATCAAAAAATGGCGGTGATTGGAGGCGGGACAATTCGATTGTTGGCACTAGCCTTACTGACATTGTTTGTGAAATTGAGGCGAAAATCTAGCGATACGCTAGACCCATTGGTCTTCCCCTTTGGGTCAATTCCAACGAGCAGACGATGCGAGTAGGCCTTTATTTCCTACAGCAAAAAGAAGGCTGATTTATTTATGGAAAATAAATCATTTCCCTTTTTTGTTCAAAGTAGAAAATCCGAATAAAAGATTCAAGAGGGAATTATGGATTATACTAGAATGTATGATGAGGTTTTTAACGGTATTACGCTTGACGAAATACGTAGACGTATTGCAGTGTTTCAAGCATCTTCTGGATCTTGGGGAGAACGTGAGACTCATGCATGGATACTGGATCTAGCGATAGGGCAGGCGGAAAATGCAAGAACGCCGCGAATTCCTATATCACGAAGGAGCTACCCAAAAGATACAAACTTCATCAGGGCTCGAAACTTAAAGGACGAGCCTACAGAAAAGGCATTCTTTATCTCTGATATGTGGGAAGCACCTCCAAAAGCTATAAAGGCTGGGCGATTCAATGCTTCGGGCGAGCAGTTTTTGTATGTCACTGAGGGGCAGACCGACGCGCCAAAGCTTGAAGTTGACGTAAAAGACGGTGATCCCTATCTTCTAATATTCTATAAGTCTACCGATGATGTGGAGCTAGTGGAAATCGGCTGGCCGAGCGAGAGCATTCCCGATTATTTTGGCACGCACGCCGATAAAGCAAAAGAAATTCTTGATTTTATAAATAATAGTTTTTGCGAAGATGAAATTTATACAATTAGCAATATAATTGCAAAAGAAGTTCACTTGGGGGGATTTGATGGATGGTGCTATCCCTCCGTTAAGTTGGATGGGGCTATTAACGTTTGCTTCAATCTTTCCGCTAAAAGCAAGCTGGATTTCTCTGGCGCGTTCGCTGCACGAGATTATGGAGATCAGTGTCGAGCACTTGCTGTATTTGTTGATGGCTATGCTGGTTTAGCTACATTTAGTGACTGGAGTGAAGTCAATTCACTAGCGCAGAAATATTATTACGATATTTGGTCTGATTACGGGCGGACTGGTAAACTATCTGATCTTAAGGATAGCAATAAATCAACAGACACAGAAATCATATATATCCTAAAACCAGACTTGTGACATCGATTCTGGGCAATTGTAAATTCAATGCGGCGCTTCGGCGACAGTCTGCTGAATCGCCCCATATTTATCAACTCGCGAAAACGTCCACTTCTGGCCGATTTCTGCCGCTAAAGGACACATAGCGTGCTGGTCAGAACCAATGCAAACGACTGGTCAAGTGCATACAATTACGCACCGGCCCCAGAACGAGCAAATGCTCAAGCCCCCCAAACATGCGTCGTTGCTGGATTCAGCCTCGTTTCGTTCACGGCCCACATCTGGGGATACCGACTTTCAGCGCGGGCAGTACCTTGCCTCGTTCGCTGAGATATTTGCGGTAAAACATCACCGACGCAGGGACCGCAGGCTGCGAAAGCAACTTCTCTGACGCCGTGCGATTTAGATCCCGCTGAAGTCGCGATGGAAAACGCCTCAATTGGCTGCGTCTCAATGTACTGAAGCAGCCACGGGCGCATCCAGTTGCATCACGTCGCCGCACGCCTCCACTCCGCCGAATATCTGATACGGTGATTTGCGAAGTTTTGTCAGCTTGTTTACCGGAGCGCCCATGGCGATTGTCTTTCCCACTGCACACATTGATGCGAAGGAGCGTTTCGATTATTGGCAAGATGTCGTCTGCTCGACTTATACGCCCACAAAAAACCGCCAGTTAACGAATGAGCTGTTCGATGGCTCACTGGATGTCACGACCAAAGGCAGCGTGTTGTTCAGCCGGATCAGATCCTTGCCGGTGGAGTACCAACGCCCTCGGGACGATCAGGGAAACGGTACATTCTTCCTGACCCTCACCTTGTGCCCTGAGGCTTACATCAGCCAGTCAGGCAGAACTTCGCATCAACGTCCCGGGGACATCGTTTTATACGACAGCGCTCAACCCTTCACCTGCACCCTTCCCGCTGGCGACGATCAGATAGTGCTCGCCGTGCCTCGCTCGCTGCTGCTGGCTCATATTCCTCATTACGAAGGTTTTTTAAGCCGAACACTGGAGAGCCAGTCGCCGCTGGGCGGGCTCGCAAAATCAATGCTGATTGAGATGTGGAAGGCCGAGACGCCTGATGCTGCTATCGGCGACCGACTCAATGGTGCGCTGCTGGATGTGTTGTCCAGCGCGTTCGAAACAGCTTATAGCTCCCTGACGCCTAAACAGGCATCACACCGGCACAAGCAGCTTGCCGGAGTAAAACAGCACATTCAGGCAAATCTTGGCCAGACCGGGATGAGCGTGGTAAGCATCTGCGCCGCCGTGCACATGTCGCCCAGAACATTGAACAGACTCTTTGCCACGGAAGGAACCACAGTGATTCGCTGGCTTTGGCAGCAGCGGCTATCGGCCTGCCATGACGCCCTGCTGAAAAAGTCGTTCAATCACGTCAGCGACGCAGCATTGAGCTTTGGTTTCAGCAACCTCTCGCACTTCAGCCGGGCTTTCAAAAAAGCCTATGGCATCTCGCCTCAGCAACTGCTGCATCGGGCCTGATTACACCTGGCATTCTGAGCACAGCATCTGGCACTTCCGGCAAAGCGGCTTATTGCTTTACGGCGCAGTATCAAAAGTGCGCGGCTTAGACTCGCGCCAACGGTGACTAATCAATGATTTAACCTAGCCAACCCGATGGTGAACAGATGGCTAACGCCTCAGATAAAACCCTGCGCCTGTTATTCCCGCAATGGCAAGGTGGCAACAACGGCCCTTACTTTTTCGGCGCCCAACTGCTCTCATGGCTCGCTCCCGAGACGAATGGCCCCGTGGAGGAAGTACATGTCGCGAAGCCCGACGGCAAACCGCTGCAAAACGAAAACGGCATCGTCGCTCGTCAGAGCTTGCTTGAGCAATTGAGCCACGCGCGGCAATTGATTGAGAAACATCAACCTGATCGTATGGTTGTCCTAGGCGGTGATTGCCTGGTCGACCTTGCACCATTTGCTTATCTCAATGAACGCTACGACGGCGAACTGGCAGTGCTTTGGGTCGACGCCCATCCTGACGTTTTGACCCCTAAGGAATTCGAGCACGCACACGCCATGGTGCTGGGCAACCTGCTGGGCGAGGGAGATCCGGACTTTGCCCGGGCAGTAAAGCGCCCGCTGAAACCGGCGAATGTCATGTATGCCGGTCTGCAGGAAACCATGGACGTCGAAACCGCGACCATCAAGCGCCTCGGCCTTCGCAGCGCGAGTCCCACTGACCTGGCGAACACCAGCGAACCAGTGCTGACATGGCTCAAGGAGACAGGGGTCAGACATCTGGCCATTCACCTCGACCTTGATGTGCTGGACCCGAGCATCTTCCGCTCGCTGCTATTCGCCCAACCCAACGTCCCGGATGACACCTTTGAAGGGATAGCCCAAGGCAAGATGACCATGGATCAAGTCGTACGCCTGCTACGCGATGTGGCAAACGTCGTGGATGTGGTCGGGATTGGTGTCGCAGAGCATCTGCCCTGGGACGCGCTGGCGCTTAAAAACATGTTGGCTAGCCTGCCATTGCTAGGCAACGTTTGCCCGCGAGCTGATACCTGACTTTCATGTGGGAGATGCCCCGGTGTCCCTGACACCACGCTGTCGCGCAGCAAACACGGACCCTGTAGGAGTGACCGGGGTGGCGATCCACATTGCTCGCGATTCGGCCTGTCAG
>NZ_JAGTPI010000041.1:0-53206 GCF_021147825.1 Pseudomonas quasicaspiana | reverse complement strand
AGACTCCACAGCTACAACAACTACTTGTCGCCAATAGCTATGGAGCAGCAGGCGGCTTGATCACCGTAATCGGTGTCCGGAAAAACTTGACCAGAACAGCTCTGCTCCCACAAGTATGCATTCAGTCACAAAAAGGAGCTCAAGCCTCCCGCAACCGGTAGCCCACACCCGCCTCTGTCACGATAAACCTCGGTGCAGTTGGGTCATCCGCCAGCTTCTGGCGCAGGTGACCGACCACAATTCGCAGGTAATGGCTGTCTTCGGTGTGGGTCGGGCCCCAGATATCCTTGAGCAGTTGCTGCTGGGTGATGACCCGCCCGGGATGCCGCGCCAGTTGGGCCAACACCGCGTACTCCTTGCGGGTCAAGGCCACTTCTACTCCATCCAGCAGCACCCGGCGATACGCCAGATCCACGGTGAGCGGACCGAACACCAATGCCGCGCCCTGCTGTTCGCCCGAGGGAGCCTGACGCAACAAGGCGCGAATACGAGCCAGAAATTCCTGAATACCGAACGGTTTGGTCACGTAGTCATTGGCACCACCATCCAGCGCCTCGACCTTCTGTGCTTCGCTGGCCCGCACCGAAAGCACCAGCACGGGCACGCTGGACCACTCGCGAAAATCGCGTAGCACTTGCTGGCCATCCATGTCCGGCAAGCCCAGGTCCAGCACCAGTAAGTCGGGTTTGTTCAGCGCGGCCTGATTCAAGCCTTCAGCTCCGGTCCCGGCCTCCAGCACCTTGTAACCCTGAGACGCGAGGCTGATGCGCAGAAACTTGCGAATCTGCGGCTCATCATCGATCACCAGAATGGTTGCGGTCTGACTCATGATCACCCTTATTCTTTAACGTAAAGCGGACTTAAGACAGCAGTTCCGCTTCGCTTTCGCCTTGAGGCTGGGCCTGCAACGGTAAATATAAAGTGATGCATGTGCCATGGCCATCAATCCCCTGACCAACACTGATCCGGCCACCATGCGCGCCTACCATGCCCTGACAGATGGCTAACCCCAATCCCGTGCCCTGCCCGCCGCGATCACCTCGTGCTGCGGTATAAAACATGTCGAAAATCTTTGCCCGCTCTTCTTCCGGGATGCCCGGTCCTTCATCACTGACGGCGAAAAACAACTCGCCATCGATGGCCCCGGCTTCCAGTTCAAGCCGCCCATTCACGGGCGAAAAGCGCGCCGCGTTTTCCAGCACGTTGACCAATGCCTGCTCGATCAACGCGGCGTGCACGTAGAGCAGCGGCAGTTCGCCGGGCAGCAAGGTCTGGACTTGCAGCGGCGCCATCACCGCACGCAGCCGGTTCAGCGCACTGCCGACGATATCACCCGGCGAGACCCAGTCCCGCGCCAGTTTCAGCGCGCCGTGACCAAGGCGAGTCATGTCCAGCAGGTTCTGAATGTAGCGATCCAGACGCTCGGCTTCGTCGCGAGTGCCTTCGAGCAGTTCCCGCCGATCTTCAAGGGGAATGGCTTCGCCCAGTGCCAATAGACTGTCGATGCTGCCGCGCATGGCGGTCAGCGGCGTGCGCAGATCATGGGACACAGACGCCAGCAACGCACTGCGCAGCTGTTCAGTTTCACCATGTAAACGCGCCGCTTCCAAGTCATCCGCCAGTTGCGCACGGGCCAGTGCCTGAGCCAGCGGCTGGCTCAGCGCAATCAATAACCGACGTCGCTGCGCAGTGAAATCCTGCCCCGTACGCGCACTGACCCCCAGCAACGCCAACGGCCCTTCTTCGCCGGACAAGGGGTACCACCACCAGCGACTGGACGGCAGCGTGCCAGTGCCGTGACCCGCTGGCTGATCATGTTGCCAGGCCCAGTCGGCCGCAGCGCGTTCAGGCTCGGAGAGCTGAGCGATACCACTCTGCACCTTCCAGCCATTGGGGCCATCACGGTCAAGCAAGCAAATTTCCAGCTCCTGCCAGCCGCTCAAATGCTGCCCGGCAGCACTGATCACTGCTTGCCGATCGGTGGCCGCAGTCAGCTTGCGCGAAAGATCGAGCAACTCGCTGGTTTCTTCCTGTGTTTCGCGCAGGGCCTGCATCTGTCGCCGCTGACGAGCCGCGAGGTTGCCGGTCAACGCAGACATCAGCAGGAAAAAGAGTAAGGTCAGCACGTCTTCTTCGCGCTGGATACTCAGGGAAAAGCTCGGTGTTATGAACAAAAAGTCATAAGCCAGAAACGACAGAATCGAACAGGCCAGCGCCGGTCCCATGCTGGTCCGCACGGCGACCAGCAGCACGGCGGCCAGAAACACCAGCGAAATGTTCGGTAGATCCAGCGCGCTGGACACCACCCAGGCCAGAGCACTGGCCAATACCGTGGCAACCACCGCCAGCAGATAGTCCTGCCAACGGGCAGGATGCGAAGAACGCACCCGGGGTTGATCCGGCAACGGCTCGCTGTCCAGCACACTGATTTCAAGACCGTGGGCTTCGCGCAGCAGTCGTTCCGCCACCCCGCCGCCCAACCAGCGACGGCGCATTCGCGGCTGTGACTGGCCGACCAGCAAGACACTGGCGCGGCGTTCACCCGCGTGCTGGATCAAGGTTCTCGCCACTTCCCCGGCCCGCAACAGCACCACTTCACCGCCCAGCCGCTCGGCCAGTTGCTGCGCACTCTGCAGGCGAGCGCGATTTTGCTCATCGAACGGCCGACCATTGTCGACATGCACCAGGCTCCACGGCAGATGCCGCCGTTGAGCGACACGGCTGGCGTGACGTACCAGACGATCGGCGTGCGCATCGCCATCGACGGCCACCAACAGGCGACCGCGAACGGCCGGTGCAGCCTGCCCCAACTGGCGATATCCCTGAGCCAGATCGTCGTCGACCTGGGCCGCAGCGGTCTGCATCGCCAGCTCACGCAAGGCGGTCAGGTTGGTCTGGGTGAAGAAAGCATCGATAGCCGCGCGCGCCTGCTCCGGCACGTACACCTTGCCGTCGCGCAGACGTTCCAGCAGCTCCCGTGGCGGCAGGTCGATCAGCACCAGTTCATAGGCTTCCTGCAACACCCAGTCCGGCAAGGTTTCCCGGACCTGCACGCCGGTGATGCCCCGCACCTGATCGTTTAGGCTTTCCAGATGCTGGACGTTGACCGTGGTGTACACGTCGATGCCAGCGGCCAACAGTTCCTGAATATCCTGCCAGCGTTTGGCATGGCGACTGCCGGGGGCGTTGCTGTGAGCAAGCTCGTCCACCAGCACCAGTTTCGGCTTGAGCCTGAGCAGACCGTCGAGGTCCATTTCTTCCAGGGTCACACCGCGATATTCCGAGCGAACCAACGGCTGCTGCGGCAAACCACTCAGCAACGCTTCGGTCTCGGCCCGGCCGTGGGTTTCGACGACCCCAGAGATCAGCGCCACCCCCTGGCGCAATTGAGTGTGAGCAGCCTGCAACATGGCGTAGGTCTTGCCCACACCCGGCGCAGCGCCGAGGAACACCTTGAGCCGACCGCGCCCGTCTCCGGGCATCTCGGCTAGTAACGCATCGGCACGGCCGGAATCACTCATATTGCTCACTCAAAGCTGTGCTTGTTGTTGCGCAGACGTTAACTCATTCAGGCTGCGATTCAAGTTCAAAACGTTAACCACTGGCGGGCCAATCAACGGCCGCGAGGTATTGGCCTCGATCAAACCCTGGACTTTCTCCAGAGGCAGCTTGCGCGCAGCAGCAACCCTTGCAGTCTGGTATGCAACGGCCTCGGGTGAAAGGTGCGGATCAAGACCGCTGCCGGAAGTCGTCAGCAGCGCCAGCGGCACCGGGCCCTGACCTGGCACGACTTCTTTCGCAGCGTCTTCGCTGATCCGCGCAGCGAGCGCCGGATTGCTCGGAGAAAGGTTGCTGGCACCACTGGCGACCGTGGCAAAAGCGCCTGCAGAAGGACGCGAGTGGAACCACTCGTCTCCCGTGAAGGGCTGGGCGATCAGCTGCGAGCCGCGAACCTTGCCGTCGGCATCATGAATCAGACTGCCATTGGCCTGATCAGGGAAAGCGACCTGAGCAACGCCGGTCACGACCAGCGGATAAGCGACGCCGGTGATGAGGGTCATCAAGACCAGGAGACTCAGGGCGGGACGGATGATGGTGGACATGGTGAGAATCCTCATGAATCGAATTTGAAATGCAACCTCTTGTGGGAGCAGAGCTTGCTCGCGATCGGGTTCACAAATAATCGCGGGCAAGCCCAGCTCCCACAGGTCAGTTTTCCTTCAGTTAAACCAACCCCAAGCTAACCAGAATCATGTCAATCAACTTGATCCCCACGAACGGCACGATAATCCCGCCCAGCCCGTAGATCAGCAGGTTACGACGCAGCAACTGCGCAGCATTGGCCGCCTGGACACGCACACCGCGCAGGGCCAGCGGGATCAGCACCACGATGATCAAGGCGTTGAAAACGATGGCCGAAAGGATCGCGCTCTGCGGGCTGGCCAGTTGCATGATGTTCAGCACGCCCAGTTGCGGATAAATCGCGGCGAACAGCGCAGGCAATATCGCGAAGTACTTGGCAATGTCGTTGGCGATGGAAAAGGTCGTCAGCGCACCACGGGTCACCAGCAACTCCTTGCCGATCTGCACCACGTCCAGCAACTTGGTAGGGTCACTGTCGAGGTCGACCATGTTGGCCGCTTCCCGGGCAGCTTGCGTGCCGTCATTCATCGCCATGCCGACGTCGGCCTGAGCCAGTGCCGGCGCGTCGTTGGCACCGTCACCACACATCGCCACCAGACGGCCGTCGTTCTGCTCGGCACGAATGCGCTCAAGCTTCTTCTCCGGCGTGGCTTCAGCCAGCACATCATCAACCCCGGCCTCAGCGGCAATCGCCGCAGCAGTCAGCGGGTTGTCGCCGGTCACCATCACAGTACGAATGCCCAGCTTGCGCAACTCGGCAAAGCGTTCGCGAATGCCTGGCTTGACTACGTCCTTGAGGTGAATCGCGCCGATCAACTTCTTGTCTACACACACCAGCAGCGGCGTACCGCCAGTCTTGGCGATGCCGTCGATTTCCCGTGCCAGCGACGCGGGCAAGTCACTGCGTTGCATGTCGACAAAAGCCAACAGCGAATCCACTGCGCCTTTGCGATACACACGGTTCTGATAGTCCACGCCCGACAGACGGGTTTCAGCACTGAACGGCACACCGGTAACGTCGGCAGGTTTTGGCTCAACCATCGGGTGCAGATTGCGCAGGTACTCGACGATGGATTTACCTTCCGCCGTATCATCGGCCAGGGAAGCCAGCAGCGCGGCTTCGCTGAGTTCTTTCGGGGTGACGCCCGGAGCGGCATACAGCGCACTGCAACGACGGTTGCCGAAGGTGATGGTGCCGGTCTTGTCCAGCAGCAACACATGCACGTCCCCCGCCGCCTCAACGGCACGCCCGGATTTGGCGATCACGTTAAGCCGCACCAGACGATCCATCCCGGCAATACCGATGGCCGACAGCAGGCCGCCAATCGTCGTCGGAATCAACGTAACCAGTAGCGCCACCAGAAACACCAAAGGCAAGCTCCCGCCCGCAAAATGGGCGAACGGCTGCAGGGTTACCACCACCAGCAGGAAGATCAGCGTCAAGCCGATCAGCAAGATATCCAGCGCCACTTCGTTGGGGGTTTTCTGCCGTTTGGCGCCTTCCACCAGAGCGATCATCCGGTCCAGCGTCGATTCGCCGGGGTTACTGCTGATGCGCACCAGCAACCAGTCCGAGACCAGCCGGGTATTGCCGGTTACCGCCGAGCGATCACCACCCGACTCACGAATCACTGGCGCGGATTCTCCGGTAATCGCCGCTTCGTTAACCGCGGCAATACCTTCGATGACCTCGCCATCGCCGGGAATCATTTCCCCGGCCTCGACCCGCACCACATCACCTTTACGAAGGGCGTTGGCATTGACTTCGCTGAAACGCCCCGACTCATCACGACGGCGCGCTTTCAGGCCTTCGCTGCCCGCTTTGAGGCTATCGGCTCGCGCCTTGCCGCGACCTTCTGCCAAGGCTTCGGCGAAGTTGGCGAACAGCACGGTGAACCACAACCACAATGCGATTTGTACCGCTACGCCAGTGGAAACAGCCGGATCGGGGATCAGGCACAACACTGTGGTGAGAATCGCGGTCAGTTCCACCACCAGCATGACGGGCGAGCGTGCCAACTGCCGAGGGTTCAGTTTGACGAACGCCTGAATCAGCGCCGGGCGCCACAAGGCGGAGAAACCGGTTTTCACCGTCTCGGGGGCTGGCTGTGCTTGCACAGGCTTTGGTTCGGGCGATGCAGGTTTAGCGATAGGCATATTCATGGTCGGCTCCTCAGAAACCCAGACTCAAATGTTCGGCAATCGGTCCCAGTGCCAGGGTTGGCAGGAACGTGAGGCCACCGACAATCAGGATCGTCATGGTCAGCAGGGTGACAAACAGCGGGCCGTGGGTCGGGAAGCTGTTCAGGCCCAGTGGCGCGCTCTTCTTCATCGCCAGGCTGCCAGCCAGTGCCAGCACCGGCAGGATGTAGCCGAAGCGGCCGATGAACATCGCAAGACTGAGCATCAGGTTATGAAACACGGTGTTGGCGCTGAAGCCACCAAATGCCGAGCCGTTATTCGCCGTCGCCGAGGTATAGGCGTACAGCAACTGGCTGAAACCGTGCGGGCCGGGATTACTGACCGACGCTATCGAGGCAGGCAAACTTGCCGCGATGGCACCCAGCACCAATACGCCGACCGGCATCACCAGCAACGTAGCCACCAGCAACTTGACCTCATTGGCCTGCAGTTTTTTACCGAGGTATTCGGGGGTACGGCCGATCATCAATCCGGCGAGAAACACGGCGATCAGCACGTTGAGCAGCATGCCGTTCAGACCAACACCGACACCACCGAAGATCACTTCGCCGACCATCATGTTGGCCAGCGCCACCATCCCGCTCAGCGGGTTGAGGCTGTCATGCATGCCATTCACAGAACCGTTGGACGCGGCCGTAGTTGCGGTCGCCCACAACACGGTGCCGGTGGTACCGAAACGACTTTCCTTGCCTTCCAGCGGAGCGGTCTGTTCCACATTGGCGACATTCAGTGTCGGATTAGGCTGATATTCGGCCCACATCGACACCGCACCGCCAATGATCAGCAAGGTCAGCATGCAGGCCATGATTGCCCGGCTCTGACGCATGTCTTTAACGTAATGGCCGAAGGTGAATACAAGAGCCGCCGGAATCAACAGAATCGACGCCAGCTGAAACAGGTTGCTCCACGCGGTCGGGTTCTCGAACGGGTGCGCCGAGTTGACACCGAAGAAGCCGCCACCGTTGGTGCCCAGTTGCTTGATCGCGATCTGGCTGGCAGCCGGACCCATGGGCAGGCTTTGATCAGCGCCTTGCAGGGTCAGCGCATCAATGTAGTGAGCGAAGCTTTGCGGCACGCCCTGCCAGACCAGCAACAACGCCAGCACGATGCACAATGGCAGCAAGCCATAAAGCGTGACGCGGGTCATGTCGGTCCAGAAGTTACCGAGGTTCTGTGTCGAGCGACGGCTGATGCCACGGCAGAGCACCAACAGCACGGCGATACCAGTCGCGGCGCTGACGAAGTTCTGCACGGTCAGGCCGACCATCTGGCTCAGGTAACTGAGCGACGCTTCACCGCTGTAGGCCTGCCAGTTGGTGTTGGTGACGAAGCTCATGGCGGTGTTGAACGCGAGTGACCATTCCATGCCCGGTAATTGTTGCGGGTTAAGCGGCAGAGCGCCCTGCCCCAGAAGCATCGCGAACAGCAGGACGAAACCGGCGAGGTTGAATGCCAGCAAGGCCCAGAGGTAGGTTTTCCAGTTCTGCTCGACAGCCGGGTCAACGCCCGACAGGCGATAGCAGAGGTTTTCCACCGGTCGCAGAACCGGCGTCAGCCAGGTGCGTTCACCTTCCACCACTCGGTAGTAGAAACGCCCTAACAATGGCGCGGGCAGCAGCACCAGTACGAGGAAGGCCAGAATCAATAGATAGTCATAGCTGTGCATGGCGACTCCGCTCCTAGTTCTGGCCAGCGCGTAACAGCGCAACCAGCAAGTAGATGAACAACCCTGCGGCCAATAACAGTGATACCCCGTCTACAGCGCTCATCGAATTACTCCGTCTCTACGGCGATTGCCGTGTGTGGAGTAATTGTCGTGAGAGTGGGTGTAAAGGAACGAGAGCGAGGGGTGGGGAGCGGCGTAAAGATGGCGTAAAGAAGAAGGATTGGAACCGCCGGGAGCGGACTTGCACATATCCATTACCGCGGTCTTGCTGATATTGGTTGCGCTTTTACAGCGCCTCACTTTTGAAAGGAGCCCAAAAGTAAGCAAAAGGCTCATGCCCCACCACTCGTTCCCTCGCCTAGGCTCGGGATGCCCGTCCGCAGATCTGAAACCGTGGGCCGCCGCAAAGGGCCATCCATGGCCCAATGCGGCTAACCCGGCGTCCTGCCGGGTTACCCACGGCTTCAGATCTGCGTTCGGCCAGCGTGGTTTAACGGGGCGCCTAAGATCAAAATCAAAAGCGCGGCGGCCTGACAGCCGTCCTGATTTGTGAACTTTCCGGGCTTCTGTAGGAGCTGCCGAAGGCTGCGATGCGGTGTGTCAGACGACGAATGTGTTGGTTGTGGTGACGTCTCGCGAACAAGTTCGCTCCTACCGGTCGGGGCGATCCCGCCGTTTTCGTTCTGCTTTTGATCTGCTTTTGATTTTGATCTCAGGCGCCCCGTTAAACCACGCCGGCCGGAATTCGATATTGCTGCGTGGGGCAAACCGGCAGGGATGCCGGTTTAGCCGCATCAGGCCATGGATGGCCGGTGGCGGCGGCCCCACGCAGCAATGTCGAATTACGGGTATGCCGAGCCTAGGCGAGGCACCCAGTGGTGGGGCAAGAGCGCCTTGGTTACTTTCGCGCTCTTCGAAAGTGACGCGCTGTAAAAGCGCAACCAATATCAGCCGCTACCTCGAAAATGGATATGTACACAAAATACTTTTACCGCGAAAAACTACATCCCCCAACCATCCGCAACCACTCAAAAAAAACACATCCAGATACATCTTTTAAATATGTAATGAGAATTAACACTGGGAGTATTTGATTCTCATCCGTCCTAGTAATATGCAGCAGTCCCGATGGCAACAGCCATAACTGCTTTTTATCGACACCCCTAGCCCGAAAGATAATCGGGCTGCTCCACACCGTGAAGCGAGACCGTTACTCCATGTCCAAGAAGTCCCGTTCAAAAATCTGGTTTCTAGTCCACAGCTGGCTGGCCCTGCCCATCTGGTTCTTCGTCCTGATCGTCTGCTTCACCGGGACGCTGGCAGTGGTGAGCAAGGAAATCATGTGGCTGGTCAACCCGGAAATGCGCGCAAACCCGCCGTCCGCCGATGCCCCGCGCCTGAGCTTCGAAGCAGTCAAAGCGACCATAGAGCGTAACGACCCGCAGATAAAAGTCGGCAGGATCTCGGAACCCGATGGTGACTACTTCGCCTTGAACGTTCGCGCCACTTATCCAGGTGGGCGCGCCGTTGTCGCATATGCGAACCCTTACACCGGGGTGCTTCAGGGGGTTGCGCCGTCGTTCGACTTCCCGGCGTTTACCCGTGCCCTGCATGGCTGGTGGCTGGTGCCCTTCACCAACGGCTTCTCCTGGGGCTGGTACATGGTGTCGCTGTTGAGTATTCCGCTGTTGGCCTCATTAGTGACCGGCCTGGTGGTCTACAAGAAATTCTGGAAGGGCTTTTTCAAACCCACCCTGCGCATCAGCCAGGGCGCGCGGATTTTCTGGGGTGACTTCCACCGTCTCAGCGGAATCTGGTCGATCTGGTTCATTGCTGTCATTTCCATCACGGGTATGTGGTTCCTGATTCAGGCCATCCTGTTCGATAACCAGATCAGTATTTCCAGCCAGTCGCCCATCGCCTCGGTCATTCCCCATGCCAGCGTGCCGCTGACCGCAGACGGCAGCCCGGCGCCGATGATCAGTCTCGATAAGGCCGTCGAGATTACCCGCGAGAAGATTCCCGGCCTTGAACCCAGTTCCATCAGCATGCCGCTCAACGCCTACAGCAACATCAGCGTGGCGGGCCGCAGTTGGTATCCGCTGATGTTCCAGACCGCGGAAATCAACCCCTATAGCGGTGAAATCGCTACCTCGCACCTGTTGTCGGATCGCTCGGCTCTGGAGTTCGTCACCGAATCCATGCGTCCTCTGCACACCGGAGATTTCGGCGGTATCTGGATCAAGCTGATCTGGACCTTCTTCGCGCTGATCCTGAGCATGATGGTCCTCAGCGGCCTGCTGATCTGGACCAAACGTACTGCTCAGGCCACCGTCAACGCCCTCAAACGAAGTGAAAAACTCGAACGTGCCAGCCCCCGGCAACAAACGCTCGGACCCGTGGCCACCAGGATTCCGGAGAACACCCTGTGAGCAAGGCTACCGTGGCAACACAACCGTCGACCCTGGGCCGTTTCTGGCACAAATGGCGTTTTCACATAAACATCTTGCTGGTGCTGATCCCGTTGGGATTCATGCCCAAGTACTTCACCGAAATGGCCCTGTTCCGCGGTGACAGCGGCCTTGGCCAGCGCGAGATCGGCGAGGTTCAGGTCGGTCCGTGGAGCATCCGCATGGCGGAGTTCTTCGATGAAGCGCCGCGCCTGGAAGGTGCCTCCGGTTACACCAAAACGTTTAACGCCGCGCTCTGCGCCGAATGTGCGAACAAGGTCAAGGCGACCTATCTGCGCATCGGCAAGCCACGCAGCCTGCGTGCCGCCGGGGTGATTTTCTTTGGTTCGCCCTATCGCATGAGCGCCTTTATGCAGATTCCTGAACGCACCGACCCCGACGCTGACCTGTGGATCACCATGGAGGGCTGGGACGGTTCGATGCATCAGGCGTCCATTCCGTTATCACAGGCGTCCCCCGCGACCGTCGCCTGGCTGAAAAAACAAGGAGTCAAACCATGATCGGCAGACCTTATCTGCGCTGGCTGGGTGTCAACGCACTGCCCTTGATGACAATGGGGCTGATCGGCCTGGGTCTGAGCAGCAATGCGCTGGCCCATAACCCGATGTGCGAGTGCAAACAGATCGATAACGAACAGATTCGCTGCACCGGCGGCTTTTCGGATGGCAGCGGCGCGCCGGGCGTGACCCTTGACGTGATCGGCTACGACGAAACCATTCTGGTGCCCGGCAAGCTGGGTGAAGACTCGACAGTCACCTTCAAAAAACCCGCTTCCGAGTTTTATGTCCTGTTCGACGCGGGCCCTGGTCACGTGGTGGAAATCGACCAAGCGGATATCGAAGCCCCATGAGTACGCCGACCCATCAAGTCGTCCGTCCGGCAGGGGCCGGTCACGAAACGCTTTATGTATTGGCGTTGTGCCTGATCATTCTGCTGGTTGCCGGGACGGTCATAGGCTGGCACGGGGAACGCCAGGACGTGCAAAGCGTGGCAGCCCATGAGCTGGATGCCCGGCGAGACCTGACGGCGTCCGAACAAGGTATCTATGCCGACCTGCGCGTCACGCTGGACGAAATTCGCCTGTTGGCCCCCGAGCAAGTCACGCCGGTGACGCCGCAGCAACTCAGCGAGGAAGGTCTCGCCCCGTTTGTCGAGGACGCGAGTTCGGTCAGCCGTGGCGGTCATGCCTGGCGAATGATCGACAAGTCTTACCTCGGAGTGAGCCAGAACCCCACCGTTGCAGGATCTTTTCTGTTGCGTATCGGAGCGACTGACGATGCTCAAGCTGACATCTGGATCAATCGCAGTCCTTCGCTGAGTCAGGACATTACCGATGTCGGCGACAAGGCCCTGATCGGTTCGGGCTGGAAGCAAGTCGTCGCCCATTTCGATGCAGGCGTGACTCGCCAGCACAAACACTGATCCCTTCGCACTCATTTGAAAGAAGACTGCTTGCCCATGCCTATTTCTCTGAAACGCCGCCCACTGCTGCGCGTGGTACTGGTCGGCCTGCTGGCCACCCTCCTCTCGCCACTGGCCCATGCCGACGCGAAGCGCTTGCGGATTGGTATCACCCTTCATCCTTATTACAGCTATGTCGCCAATATCGTGGGTGACAAGGCCGAGGTCGTGCCATTGATTCCGGCAGGCTTCAACCCACACGCTTACGAACCACGTGCCGACGACATCAAGCGCATCGGTTCGCTCGACGTGGTGGTGCTCAACGGCGTAGGTCACGATGATTTCGCCGACCGCATGATCGCTGCCAGCGAAAAACCGGATATCCCGGTGATCGAAGCCAACGCCGACGTGCCGTTGCTGGCCGCAACCGGCGTGGCTGCTCGGGGCGCCGGCAAAGTGGTCAACCCGCACACCTTCCTGTCCATCAGTGCGTCCATCGCGCAGGTCAACAATATTGCCCGGGAGCTGGGCAAGCTTGACCCCGACAACGCCAAGACCTACACCACCAACGCCCGCGCCTACGGCAAACGCCTGCGCCAGATGCGCGCTGATGCGCTGGCCAAACTGACCAAAGCACCCAACGCCGATTTGCGGGTGGCTACCGTGCATGCCGCTTACGACTACCTGCTGCGTGAGTTCGGTCTGGAAGTGACTGCGGTGGTCGAGCCCGCTCACGGCATCGAGCCGAGCCCGAGCCAGTTGAAGAAAACCATCGATCAATTGCGGGAGCTGGACGTGAAGGTGATTTTCTCGGAGATGGACTTTCCGTCCACCTACGTCGAAACCATCCAGCGCGAATCCGGTGTAAAGCTCTATCCGCTTTCGCACATTTCCTACGGTGAATACACCGCCGACAAGTATGAGAAGGAAATGGCAGGCAATCTGAATACCGTTGTGCGCGCCATTCAGGAGTCCGGAGCATGACCGCGGCTGAAAAGATCACGCTCACAGGCAACGGACCGGGCGTGGAATTCGCCGATGTCAGCCTGACCCTGGGCCGCACCGCGATTCTCGATCGCGTCAGTTTCAAAGTCAGCCCTGGCAGCATTCATGCTCTGGTTGGCCCGAACGGCGGAGGCAAAAGCTCGCTGATCAAGACCATGCTCGGCCAGATGCCTCATCAGGGCCAGTTGAGCCTGCAATGGCCGGGTTCGCCGGGACTCATCGGCTATGTGCCTCAGGCGCTGGAGTTCGACCGTGGCCTGCCGATCACCGTTGATGATTTCATGGCCGCCATGTGTCAGCGTCGTCCGGCGTTTCTCGGTCTGTCGAAACATTACGCTGCGGCCATCGGTGAGGCGCTGGAGCGAGTCGGCATGCAGGATAAACGCAAGCGGCGCATGGGCGCGTTGTCCGGTGGTGAACGCCAGCGCGTGCTGCTGGCTCAGGGCTTGATCCCGGCGCCACAACTTCTGGTGCTCGATGAACCCATGTCAGCTCTGGATGAAGCAGGCATTCAAGTGTTCGAACGTCTGCTGGGTGACTGGCGCAAGGCAGGTATCACTGTGCTCTGGATCGAGCACGATCTGGAAGCGGTGAAAAGGCTGGCGGATAAAGTCACCGGCCTGAATCGCCGGGTGCTGTTCGACGAACCGGCAAACACCGCACTGACCCCGGATCGCCTGCTGACCTTGTTCTCTGCCCATCCTCGCGCTGTTGATACCGACAAAGGGAGCGCTGCCTGATGGACTACGAGCAGTTTCGCCTTTTCATTCAAGGGTTGGCGTCGTCCGGTTATCTGCCGGAAGCATTGGCCTACGGCTTCGTGGTCAACGCATTGCTGGCCGGGTTGCTGATCGGCCCGGTCCTCGGTGGTCTGGGTACTCTGGTGGTGGTCAAGCGCTTCGCGTTTTTCTCCGAAGCCGTGGGCCATGCTGCGCTGACCGGTGTCGCCGTCGGCATCCTGCTGGGTGAACCCTACACCAGTCCGTACGGCGCGCTATTTGGCTATTGCCTGTTGTTCGGCATCGTCCTCAATTACTTGCGTAATCGCACGGGTCTGGCACCGGATACACTGATCGGCGTGTTCCTCTCGGTATCGCTGGCCTTCGGCGCCAGCCTGCTGTTGATTCTGGCAGGCAAGATCAACATCCATATTCTGGAGAACGTGCTGTTCGGCTCGGTACTGACCGTCAACGGCGGCGATCTTCTGGTGCTGGCGGTGGTGGGTTCAATGGTCATGGGCCTGAGCCTGCCGCTGTACAACCGGATCATGCTGGCCAGCTTCAACCCGCAGCTCGCGGCTGTGCGCGGCGTTGCGGTCAAAACGCTGGACTACCTGTTCGTGATTCTGGTGACGCTGATTACCGTCGCCTCAGTGAAGGTAATCGGCGCAATTCTGGTGGGCGCACTGCTGGTGATCCCGGCCGCTGCCGCCCGCCTGCTCAGTCAGTCGCTGAAAGGGTTCTTCTGGATATCGGTGGCCATTGCTACCGTCAGCACATTGTGCGGCATTCTGTTGCCGATCGTTTTCGACCTGCCTGTACCGTCCGGCGCGGCGATCATTCTGGTTGCAGGTATGGCGTTCGCCCTGGCCGCCATCGCTCGCGGCACCGTACCGAGCCTCAAAGGGAATATTGGATAAATGTTGCGTAAATTGACCCTTGCACTTGCTATTACCGGCCTGTTTGCCGCCAACGCTCACGCCGCAGCCACTGCGCCTGAGAATCAGAAACCTGTGCGCGTGCTGGCCAGCCTGCCGATCACCTTTGGCCTTGGGCAAATCCTGCTCAAGGACAGCGGCGTGGTGCTGGAGCGCGCCGCAGCAGCCAACCTGCCCGGTTCACGCCAGACCGCGTACTTCACCGGTCGCGGTGTCGACGCATTGCGTAAATTGTCGGTGGATGCCGATGCAGTCATCGGTCTGCGCTCCATCTGGGCCGATGATCCGCTGTATCCCAATGCACGACGCAGCAATATCCGCATCGTCGAAATCGACGCCGCACGTCCAGTGGACGGCAGCTTGCCAGGTATTGCCGTGCAGCCGGGCCAGGGCGTGGATGGCCTGAACAGCCAACCGTGGCTTTCCAGCAACAATATGGGGCGCATGGCGGATGTCATGGCTGCCGATCTGGTGCGCCTCGCCCCCGCCGCCAAACCGCGCATCGAAGCCAATCTGTCGACCCTGAAACAGCAACTGCTGAAACTGACTGCCGACAGCGAAACGGGCCTGGCCAGCGCCGACAACCTCAGCGTGGTCAGCCTCTCCGACCATTTGAGCTACTTGATCAGCGGCCTGAACCTGGAACTGGTGGGCACGCAAGTACTGTCCGACGATCAATGGACGCCCGAAGCCCTGAAAAAGCTGACCGACACCCTCAAGGAAAACGATGTGGCATTGGTCCTGGATCATCGCCAGCCGCCGGAGCCGGTGAAAGCTGCAATTACAGCGGCAGGCAGCAAGTTGTTGGTCCTGGCACTGGATAGTGAAGACCCACTGGCCGAGTTGCAGGGCAATATCGGGCAGGTGACACAGGCGTTGGCCGGGAAAAAATAACGGTTCGAGCCTTTGTGGGAGCAGAGCTTGCTCGCGATAAGGTTGGACGCGATCTGAAGTGAACCGCGCCCGGCCTTATCGCGAGCAAGCTCTGCTCCCACAGAAATTCTTTGGCGTCACCTGCAGGATCGCGATCCTGCAGAACTCATTCATGCTACTCAAACGTTTCCAGCCGCCCCAAAGCCGGGCATCCCGCACCAGTCGATGCCACCTTCGGTGACAGGCACGCCGCAGCCCACCAATACAAATCCTCTACAGTCCAACAAAACCGGGAACATATTTGCTTGGCCCGGCTTTTGCCTTATCTTGTATATACAGGATGATATAACTCACGTACTCGACCTCGTGGATAATCCCCGGGCCGGTTCGGCAAAAACTACAACTCAAGCAGGAAAGCGCACCATGCCAGCAGCACTTCTACTCAAGCCAGGTCAGTTCAATCTCGATCAGTTGCGCGCCATTTATCAGCAGCAAAGCCCTTTCGAGCTTGATCCATCTGCCCGTGAAGTGGTCGACGCCAGCACCCGCACTGTGAACGAAATCATTGCCAACCAACGCACCGTGTATGGCATTAACACGGGCTTTGGCCTGCTGGCACGCACGTCGATCCCCACCGAATCATTGGCCAGACTGCAACGTAATCTGCTGCTTTCACACTGCACCGGCACCGGCCCGCTGCTCGATGACGCCAGCGTTGCGCTGATCATGGCGCTGAAAGTCGGCTCCCTCGCCCGAGGCTTCTCCGGGATTCGCTGGGAAGTCATCCAGGCGTTGAGCGCGCTTTACGCTGCCAGGGTTTATCCATGCATCCCGTCGCAAGGCTCAGTGGGTGCCTCAGGGGATCTGGCACCGCTGGCGCACATGTCAGCCGTGCTGATCGGGGTGGGTCGGGTACGCCATCAGGGTCGCGAAATGGACGCGGTCGAAGGTCTCGCGCTGGCCGGCCTTGAGCCCATGGTACTGGGCCCGAAAGAAGGTCTGGCGTTGATCAATGGCACCCAGGTCTCCACCGCTCTGGCCCTGCGTGGTCTGTTTGTCACGGAAAAGCTTTTCACCGCAGCCGTGGTCGCCGGTAGCCTGAGTGTCGAAGCCTTAAAAGGCTCCGACGTACCGTTCGACCCACGTATTCAGGCGGTACGCGGTCAACCCGGCCAAATCGACGTGGCAGTCTTGTATCGTGAACTGTTGGCTACCAGCGAGATACGCAAGTCGCACGTGGATTGCGGCCGCGTACAAGACCCGTATTCCCTGCGCTGCCAGCCACAAGTCATGGGCGCATGCCTTGATCACATGCGTTTCGCTGCGGGAGTTTTCCTGCGCGAAGCCAATGCGGTGTCCGATAACCCGCTGGTATTCAGCGCTGATGGCGACGTGTTGTCAGGCGGTAACTTCCATGCGGAACCGGTCGCCATGGCCTCCGATGTGCTGGCCCTGGCGATTTCGGAAATAGGAGCACTTTCGGAGCGCCGCATCGCACAGCTGGTAGACCCGGCGTTGTCCGGCTTGCCTGCGTTTCTGGTCAAGGAAGGCGGTCTGAATTCGGGCTTCATGATTGCGCAGGTTACGGCAGCAGCTTTGGCATCCGAGAACAAGACCCTGGCCCACCCTGCGTCGGTCGATAGCTTGCCCACATCAGCCAATCAGGAAGACCACGTATCCATGGCAACGTTTGCTGCGCGGCGCTTGCTGGATATGGCGGGTAACAGCAGCGCGGTGGTAGCGATTGAACTGCTGGGAGCGGCGCAAGGCGTAGACCTGCACGCACCGCTGCGCACCTCGGAAAAACTCAGCGAAGTGCTGGAGATGATCCGTAGTGAAGTCGCCCACTACGATGAAGATCGCTATTTCGCCCCGGACATCGCGGCGGCACGTGCCTGGGTGGAAGAAGGTGCATTTGCACGCTGGTTGCCGTTCGAGCGTCTCTACGGCTGACTCCGATTGAGTTGTTAACTGAGCGCCATCCGCAAGAATGGTGCTCATTCATAACGAATCAGTTGCCGGTCGTCATATTGATCGAACGACCCCGTAACGACGTCCTCAGATTTTTGTAAGCCATCGCAGCTGAACAATAATCAGAGGTGAACAATGAGCGATCAAAATCAGGATCCAGTCGACCGCAACGACCCGGCAATCAAACCGGACAATGCCCCCGATACACCGACCCAGGAGCAACAGACTCAAGGGTACGACTCTCAATCCCAAGGCAGGCCGCAGGGTCAGCCTGACACCCAGTTCGAGCAGAATCAGGACTCAGGTGGCAACACGTACACGCCTGATTACGAGCCTGAAGAAAAACCTGAAAAAGTCCCCAACAACCTGCATCCAACGCAAGGCAAGGACGCAGATATTGATACTGACGGAGGCTAGATCAGCGATGCCTGTGTCGAGGACGGCATCCACCCTGACATATTGACGTGGAACCGGCTTTAACCGGGAAGGCGGCTTTTTTTACCGATACAGATGCGTCATCTGTATCGGCCTGTTTCAGGCTAAAGCCGGCCCCACGTCGAACTTCATATGTCACGTCCTGCAAACCCGCATACCGTTGCAATCGCTACCCTCTCCCACCGAAACATCTGCACACACTCCATCAAAAATCTGATGTTGTACGACGTCTGACGTTATGTTCGACTTGCATCCGTCTCACTAAAAATAACAAATGGGGATACTCCTATGACGAGCACCAGCTCAGTCGATAAAAAAGCTACTGCTGCGCGTGAATCGGTCTTTGCCAAAGTCACCAAGCTTCTTGGCCCCGGCATTATCGCGGTGCTGTCATGGCTGGGGGCCGGTGATCTGATCACCTCTTCAGTGGCAGGCGCCAACTACGGCTACGCCATGATGTGGGTGCTGGCGGTTTCGCTGCTCCTCAGATTCCTCATCGTCAACATTATTGCCCGCTTCCAGCTCTGCAATAACAAGGGCATGAGCATCCTCGAAGGCTACGCCCAGCTCCATCCCGTCTTTGCCTGGTTCATGCTCGGCTACGCCTTGCTCATGGGGCATTTGATCAATGCTTATATGATCAAAGGCGCAGGCGAAGCACTGGCCATGTTGCTGCATATCAACCAACCGTTGCTGTGCTCTTTCGCGGTCGTGATAGCGGTCTGGTTGTTGGTGGGACGCAACATCTACACCATGATTGAAGGCGTCATGAAGGGCTTGCTGGCGCTGATGACCCTGGCGTTTCTGGCACTGGCAATCATGTCCAAGCCGGATATGGTCGGCATTCTCAAAGGCACCATAGGTTTCAGCATTCCACCGGATGAAGGTGTACACGGCGCACTGCTGGTGGCGGTTTCGGTGATTGGGGCAGTTGCCGGCTCCATCGCCAACTTCGTACACCCGTATGTAATGCGCGAAAAAGGCTGGATCGGCCCTGAACACAAGCGCATGCAGCGTAATGATCTGCTGTTTGCGGTATTCGTCGGCATTATCATCAACCTGGCTATCTGGGTTGTGGGTGCAGAAATTCTGCGTCCGAACGGCATTCAGGTGACTAACTTGCAGGACTTGGGCAAAGCCCTGGAAATGTTCTTCGGCTCGGCGGGCTGGTACATCTTCTTTGTTGGCGTGTTCGCAACGCTATTCGCCAGCATCGCGGGCAAGACAACGGCCTTCCCGATGCTGATCACCGATGCGTTCCAGCACATCCTCCCGAAACGTCGCGAGAAATTCGGGAAGGAGTTCCACAAAGACCCGATGCACAAATGGTTCATGCTGTTCATTCTAGTCACTCCACTGGTGTGGTCGCTGCCGGGCATGCCGGACTTCGTGACCCTGACCATCGGCGTGAATGCACTGAACATCATTGGTCTGCCAATCATTTCTCTGGGCCTGCTGATCATGTCCAACCAGAAAAAGCTGCTCGACAAGCAATACCGCAACAACCTGTTCGAGAACATTGCTCTGGTATTCGCGACAGGTCTGGCGTTGTGGGTAGCATTCCAGTTGGGGACTGATTTGCTGAGCTGAGGGACGAAATGGCTCTTCTGATCTGAACCCATTCCTCCAGGAGTGGCCGGGGCGGCGATCGCGGTTTACCTGACAAACTGCATCGCAGCCTTCGGCAGCTCCTACAGCTCATGTGCCTTTAGCGTTGAAAACATTTTGCAACAAACCGTTGCGCAGCAGCCGTGTAAAACAGCAGGATCACTCTAGCGTCTGCATAGCGCAGGCATCCCTGCTCGAATATACGGAGCCCTGCTGGTAATGGATCAAGCCTCTTCACCCACCCGGCTGACATCTCGTGAGTTTCGCGGGATGGTCGCCATTCTCCTGTCTATTGCCCTCGCCACGCTGGATACGGCCATCGCCAATACAGCATTGCCCAGCATCGCAGCTGACTTGAATGCATCGCCTGCCGCTTCGGTATGGGTTATCAACGCCTACCAGCTCGCCGCTGTGGCGACTTTGCTGCCATTTGCCGCGCTAGGCGGCGTCATCGGCCATCGCAAGGTTTATCTGGGCGGACTGATTCTTTTCGTGTTGTCTTCGGCGCTGTGTACCTTTGCCTGGTCGCTGCCGTCCCTGACCATCGCCCGAGTCATGCAGGGGCTGGGAGCGAGCGCCATCATGGCGGTCAATGCGGCGCTGATCAGTTCGATCTTTTCTCACGAACGCCTGGGCCGAGGGCTCGGCATGAACGCGCTGGTGGTGGGCACTTCATTTGCAGCCGGTCCCACCATCGCCTCTTTAGTATTGTCGGTCACCAACTGGCCCTGGCTGTTTGCAATCAACCTGCCGCTCGGGATCTTCGCCCTGGTATTCGCCTGGAACTCTTTACCCGCCAGTAAGCCGGGCACCCTGACTTTCGATCGTCTGACCGCTGTGCTCAACGTGATTACTTTCGGCGCACTGATATACGCTCTGGGTGAAGCGGCCCAATTGGGCTCAAAAACCAGTGTGTTGATCGCTCTGGCAGCCTTTCTGATCGCGGGCGCATTGATGTTGCGCCGCGAAGCCGGTCACCCGGCGCCGATGTTCCCGCTGGATTTGCTCAAGCGGCCGATGTTCGCCCTCTCCGCCCTCACCGCTTTCTGTTCATTTGCCACCCAGGGGCTGGCCTTTGTCTCGCTGCCGTTCTTTTTCGAAACCGTTCTGGGCCGCGACCCGATCCAGACCGGATTTCTGATGACTCCATGGTCGGTGGTCGTGGCTATGATCGCGCCCATTGCCGGACGCCTGTCAGACCGCTATGCGCCAGGGATGCTGGGCGGTATCGGGTTGGCGATTTTATGCGCGGGGATGATTTCGCTGACGATGATTCCCGCCGACGCCAGTGCGTGGGAAATCGGTATTCGCATGATCATCTGCGGGCTCGGTTTCGGGTTCTTCCAGGCGCCAAACCAAAAGGCTCTGATGACCAGCGCTCCAAAAGAGCGAGCCAGCGGTGCCAGTGGCACGATCGCCACCGCACGCCTGATCGGGCAAGCGACAGGCGCAGCACTGGTCGCATTGAGCTTCGGTATCAGCGGCGAACATGGACCGGTTCTGGCGCTTGCCATTGGTGCCGGTTTTGCGGCTGTTGGCAGCATTTCCAGCGCATTGCGGCTGGTTACAGGCAAATCCCCCGCTGCCGCAAGCTGAACGAACCTCACATAAAGTGAAAATAGTGCCGTTCGTAGGAAACCTTCTGCAGAGTAAGCCGTCCCAGCTATGATGGCACAAGGCCTCTCAATACCGAGACCACTCTGCGGCTGTCCGGAACGTCTATGCAATTATCATTACAAGCCGAAAAACAACGTCTCGCGGCGATCCGCGCCATCCAGTGGCTGGAAACCGCCGCTGACGAGAACTTTGATCGCATCTGCCGACTGGCTTCAGCCTATTTCAACGTACCCACCGTGTTGGTGTCGCTGGTAGAGAAGGATCGTCAGTGGTTCGCGGGCAGAGTCGGCTTTCCGAAGCCGCAAACCCCTATTCATCAGTCTTTCTGCGCGCACACGATAAAGCAGGAAGGCGTCATGCAGGTCGTTGATGCCTGCGCTGATCCACGCTTCATGGATAATGAGCTGGTGACGGTTGATGGCGGCATCCGTTTCTACGCCGGAGCCCCCCTGATCACGCGTGACGGGCATGCAATAGGCAGCCTGTGCCTCATCGACAAATTTCCTCATCAACTCAGCCATGCCGAAACACTGGTCCTTCAGGATCTGGCCGAGATGGTGATTTCGCAGATCGAACAGCGACAACAGACCAGCATGTGCAATGCCACAAGCGGTCTGCCCAATCTGCGCCAGTTTCTGACCGACAACGCAGGTCCATGGCTGGATGCTGAGGCTTCAACACGGGTACTGATGGTTGTCGAGATTCTTGAAAGCCAGTGGGCTCATGGCTTTGCGCTTGAACAAGACTCCGGACTCATTGATGCAAAGGCGAAGGACATCACCGCTCGCCTTAGCCAGGCGCTGGGTGAAGAGCTGACGGCTTACCATATCAGCGAGCGCCACTTGTGCCTGTTGATTCCTGCCAGACCTCAGGATCAAAGCGAGTTGATCCTTACCCTCAGCACAATGGTTTGCGAACCCTGCGCCGAAGATTCGATATCCACCTTGCCCGGTCTTCGCATAGGCATTGCTGTATGCGGAGATGGAAAACAATCAATCGGTGATCTGCTGCGCAAGGCCCGCTCCGCAGCGGACTTAGCCGCCCGGGATGGAATTGACTGGGCTGTCTGGGATGAAAACCCGAATTGCGCGTCTCGTCGCTCCGACGCCCTGATTCACGATGTCGCTGGCGCGCTTTCCAGAGGCGATATTTCGCTGGTATTCCAGCCACGCTTCAGACTTGAGGATGGCCGTCAGGTCAGCGCCGAAGCATTGCTTCGATGGAATCACCCAGTTTTCGGACCGGTATCCCCCGCTGAGTTCATCCCGCTGATTGAACGTTCCGGGCAAATCAGCATTGTGACTCGCTGGGTTATCGACAATGCCCTGGCTGCCGCTGCTGGCTGGACCGACAGCGAGGCCAAGGTCTCGCTCAATCTTTCAGCCCTGGACTTTCAGCACATCGATATCGCAAAGGCGTTGAAAGCGGACTGCGAAAAACACAACATCGGCCCGCATCGGGTCGAGGTTGAGATAACCGAAGGTGAATGGATAAGGGCCAGCAACAATGTGCTGGCCCAATTGGCGGAGATTCGCGCGCTTGGCGTGGATGTCGCCATCGACGACTTTGGTACAGGCTACAGCAACTTCGCTTACCTGCATGAAATCCCGGCAAACGTGATCAAGCTGGACAAGTCGATCATTACCGATCTGGAAAACAAACCACGCAACCGCATCATTGCTCAATCTGTTTTTCAGCTGGCGCATCAGTTGGGCTATCGAACCGTTGCAGAGGGAATCGAAACCTTCAAGTGCATGGATCTGGTCAGGGGCTACGGTTGCCATGAGGCACAGGGCTTCTTTCTAAGCCGACCGCTTTCAGCCGAACAGATCATGCTGACAATGATGGGCAGCCCTTTCCTTTTGAGCGCCTGACCTTCGCTAACTCGTGTGTGCGAGAGTTACTCGCCGCTCTTATAGGGCGGGTACTTGTCGTCGCCATTCACGCGTTTGTCCTCGTCAAGGTCATGCCCATCTTCAGGAGACTCTGCTGGCCCCACCGGATCGACCTGCGGGTCTGCCAGGTCAGGAGAGTCCGGGTCAAAACCCAGATTCTGCTCGGGGTCACGCTGATTGGTCGCCATACTCACCTCCTGGTAAATGCCCAACGGCGTTGGGCTACTCACTTAAGAAGCAGGGCAGCTCGCAAAGTGCAGCGTAACTGACGAGCGGGCCCTCATCCCTGCTGTGGCATGGCCGAAGAGTGATGATTCAGGATCAGCCATTCACCATTAATCTTCTGATAGAGGTAGGTATAGCGTGCCTGCACCTGACGTTTGCTGCCGTCAGCCTCGGTAAGCGTGAAGGTATACACGCCGGTGTCCAGCGCCTTGTTTTCATTCAGGCGACGAATCTCACGGAAGTTGACGACCCCGACTGGTTTCAGCACCAGGAAGTGGTCGAAGTAATCCTTGATCTCCGCAGGTGTAGTGCGCACTTTATTGGATACAGTGGGCTGCAGGATTGCGTTCTTCGCGTAAAGAGCGGTTACCTTGACGGAGTCACCCGTCTGCAGCGTACGATTCCAGCGCTCGAACAGCGCGGCGATTTCACGATCTTTGACATCAGTCGGTTGCGGGGCGATCTCCGTGTAGGAATGCGGTTTGACCGGCGCAGTGTCGACAGCATGGACCAGGGGCGTTGCCAGAATAGCGATCAGCGCCACAGCAGAAATTTTTATGTTCAGCTTCATTTACGGTATTCCTATCGGCTTTTGGTGGAGCTACTGTGCCGCGTCTCGAACGTGCGGCAATCAGCCGATTGGTGCGATCTGTCTATGCCATTTGGCAGATAGCGGCACCACACCGGAAAAGGTCTAATGGCGCCACTTTTTGCCGAATGGATCCGGCCCCTGTGTTGGAGCAGTACATGCACAAGCCTTCCGATGATCCGGCCAGCGCGCTCAATCTGCGCAGTCAGTACCGTCAATGGGAAAGTCGTGCCGCGCGATTGAGATTGCTCGTCGACACCGGCCACGAACTGACCCGCCTTTCGCCCTCCTCAATGCGCCAACGCGCAGTACAGAGAGCCTGTGCATTTCTGGCGCTGGATCAGGGCATTCTGCTTGAATGGACCGGCGAGACGCCCTCGAGGTTGAGCGCCAGCCATGGCAATCCACAACGCTTTCAGACACTGACGACACTCCTCGACAGGACCATCCTGACGCCGGAATGGCGAGTTCAGCCTTGTGCAGAAATCCCCTGCGTATTGCATCTACCCCTACTGGGTGCCGACGGCGAGCCCTTCGCGGCCCTGCTGCTGGCCAACAGCGCGAACATTGCAGCGCCTGATACCGAAGACCTGCAGTCTCTTCAACTGCTGGCCACCCTGCTCGCGGCACATCTGGAAAACAGTCGTTTGCTCGATGCGCTGTCGGCACGCGAGCGGGCCATGTCCGAGCTGGTTCATCGTTTATTCAGTGCTCAGGAAGATGAGCGCAAACGGGTCGCCTACGACCTGCATGACGGGCTGGCACAAACCCTGGCAGGTCTTCACCAACGCCTGCAAGGTTTTGCCAGCCAATGCCCTGACCTCTCTGGGCCGTTGAGTCAGGAGCTGTCAACGATTCTGCAACTGGCGCAACGCTGTGTCGGCGAGGGTCGACAACTCATCGGCGGCCTGCGTCCGGTTGTGCTGGATGACTTCGGTCTTCTTCAGGCCATAGACAAGGAGGCGGATCGCTTGCGCGAAGCGGGTCACGCCGTGCAATGGACGGCCAAATATGCCGAGCGATTGCCCGATGTCATTGAAATCACCTTATTCCGCATTGCACAGGAAGCCATCAACAACGTCCTCAAGCATGCCGGTCCCTGCAGTGTCAGGCTTGCCCTGCAAATGCGCGGCGCAGAAGTTGCCGTGCTGATTGAAGATCAGGGTCGAGGGTTTGCAGCCCGGCAAGCATCGAGAAATGGCTCGACGGAAGGGTTGGGACTGACGGCCATGCAGGAGCGCACTCACCTTGTCGGTGGCCGGTTTGAATGTGCCAGTCAGCCGGGCAAAGGTACACGTTTGAGTGCCATTGTCCCGCTGGGCAACAACGAGGTCCCGGCATGAACAGAACAATAAGACTGGTCATGGCAGACGACCATGAAGTGACCCGCGCAGGGTTCATCTCGCTGTTGGCTGGACATCCGGAGTTTGAAGTCGTGGGGCAAGCCAATGATGGTCAGGAAGCCCTGGAGCTTTGCGAACGCCTGCGCCCGGATATCGCCATCCTTGATGTGCGCATGCCGATCCTCAACGGCCTCGGTGCCGCACGCCTGCTGCAACAACGCATGCCGGAACTGAAAGTGGTGATGTTCACCATGGACGACAGTCCGGATCATCTGGAAGCGGCTATTGCAGCCGGGGCTGCTGGCTATCTGCTCAAGGACGCCAGTCGCGAGGAGGTCATCAATGCTCTGCGTCGGGTCGCAGCCGGAGAGGACGCGCTGAACAGCGCGATGAGTGCACGTCTGCTGAGACGTATCGCCACCCGCCGGGCCGCCGGTTCAGCGCCTCGGGAAAACCTCACCGAACGAGAGCGTCAGGTTTTGGGACTGGTTGCCGGAGGATTCAGTAATCGTGAGATTGGCGAAAAACTGGGTATCGCCACCGGCACCGTCAAGGCCCATGTCGAACGCGTCATCAGCAAGCTTGATGCCTCTGACCGAACCCAGGCTGCGGTGCGCGGCATAGCCCTGGGGCTGGTTGCCCAGCCTGACGGAAACTGGACATGAGTCGCTGGTCGGATTTGCCACTCAGGGGCAAGGCGCTGATCGCAATCGCCCTGCCGCTGGTGATCCTGTTGTCCTCACTGGTGCTGATTTACCTCGCCGAACGGCAGACCGCTCGTGCCGAAGAAGATGTCCGCCGGGTGCTGCTGGTGCAAGGAGATATTCAAACGGTTCACACCCTTCTCGCCGAGGCAGCCGCCAGCGAACGTGGGTATCTGCTCACCCATCGCGAAGACTTTCTGCCAGCCTACAACAGCGCGCGGCCATTGATTGATGCGGCCTTGCAGCGTCTGGATGCCAACGTTCGTGACCCTGAAATTCGTGATCGCCTGCAACTCATCACTCCGCTGATCAACATCAAGCTGGGGGCCCTGGCAAAACTGCGTGAGGGCAACGGTAAAGACCCGGCGCTTGTCACCGATATTCTCGTGAGCAACAAACAGGTGCTCGACACCTTGCGAGAACAGATCAGCGCCATGCGCAACCGTGAAGCCACATTATTGGAAGAACGTACCGCAGCCGCTGCTGAAACCCGTGAGCGGCTGGTGTTCGCCACGTTTCTGGCCGCCTGCTGCGGGGTATTCGCCGCTGTCGCGGCAATGCTTTTGCTGTCCAGAGGCATCGTCAGCCGGGTCGAGCATGTGAAGCGCAACGCGCAATTGCTGGCTGCGGGTCATCCACTGATGCCGCAACCTGCGGAAAAGGACGAAATAGGCCAATTGGGCACCCGTCTGGTGGAGGCCGCGCACCTGCTGGCCCAGCGTGAAGGCGCGTTACGGGATAACGAAGAACGCTTGCGACTGATCATCGACGCGGTCAAGGATTACGGTATTTTCGCCCTGGATGCCAGCGGCCGTGTCACGACATGGAATGTCGGAGCAGAGCGAATAAAGGGCTACAGCGAACAGGAAATCATCGGTCAGCCGTTCTCCGTTTTCTATTTGCCGGAGCAGTGCCCTCAGCGTCCGGAAATGGCTTTGCGAGAAGCCCGAAACAAAGGCTATTTCATGGAAGAGGCCTGGCGACGCCGCAAGGATGGCAGCCGCTTCTGGGCCAGTGTGGTTATCAGCGCCCAGTACGATGCCAGCGGCACCTTGCGCGGTTTTTCCAAGGTCACCCGGGATATCAGCGACCGTCATGCCGCCGAAATCGCTTTGAGCGCAGCCCGGGAAGAAGCCGAGCGCGCCAGCCGCGCCAAAAGTGAGTTCCTGTCACGCATGAGCCATGAGCTGCGCACCCCCTTGAATGCGATTCTCGGCTTTGCGCAACTGCTGGAAATTGATCCACTGCCGACACAGCGTCAGCAGATCGGACATATCCTCAAGGCGGGCCAGCACCTGCTGACCCTGATCAATGAGGTCCTCGACATTGCCCGTATCGAGTCAGGGCACCTGCCGGTCAATCTGGAGCGCATTGCGCTAGGCTCCGTCCTGCACGAAGCGCTGGCGCTGGTTGCACCTATGGCCAGTGAAGCGCGGATCCGTATTGCTCCCCTGCCAGTCATACGCCCCGACGAAGGTGTAATCGCCGACCGCCAGCGATTGATGCAGGTGCTGCTGAACCTGCTCTCCAATGCCATCAAATACAACCGCACAGAGGGTGAAGTCACCCTCCAGGTAACCCGCAGTGGCCAGATGCTCTCGGTGACGGTATCGGACACGGGCCCCGGCATTGCCAAGGATCAATTGCACAAATTGTTCCGGCCCTTTGAACGTCTGAACGCCGACCATCAGGTTGAGGGCACCGGTCTTGGCCTGGCACTGAGCAAGAATCTTCTGGAAATGATGGACGGCAGCCTTCAGGTACTCAGCGCTACAGATGAGGGGTGCAGTTTCATTTTAAGTTTGCCCCACGCCGTCATTAAGCCGGAGACGGCTGTGGTCGCGTCGCAAATCAGCACAGTGATTGATAACCCGGAGCCAACTTCTGCGCCCTATCGGGCCAGTGTGCTGTGTATCGAAGACAACCTGGCCAGCCTGACACTCATAGAAACCTTGCTGCAGCGGCGCTCGGGCATTCAACTGTTCTCAAGCATGCAGGGACAGATGGGCCTGGATCTGGCTACGCGACATGCGCCGGACCTGATTCTTCTGGATATCAATCTTCCTGATATCTCCGGCATCAAAATACTGCGCCGCCTGCGTCGCGCTGTACAAACTGCAAATATCCCGATCCTGATGATGACCGCCGACGCCACGCCGATGACTCACAAGGTGCTACGCGAAGCGGGCGCCACAGCCATTCTGGTCAAGCCGATCAACGTCCGGATGTTCTACGACCAGATTGATCAGTTCCTCACGGAGCCTGTATGACTCAAGACCTTCGTATCCTGCTGATTGACGATCAGCGCGCCAATCTCGAACTGATGGAGCAGTTACTCGCCCGTGAAGGACTGCTTAACGTCCTGAGCACTACCCAGCCTACGCACACACTGGAGCTGTTCAATAGCTTCGAGCCGGATCTGGTAATCCTGGACCTGCACATGCCTGAATTTGATGGCTTTGCCGTGCTCGAACAACTGGGGCGGCGTATCCCGCCCCATGAGTATTTACCCATTCTGGTACTCACCGCCGATGCGACTCGTGATACACGGATACGCGCTCTGGCTTTAGGTGCAAGGGACTTCATCAGCAAACCACTGGACGCACTGGAAACCATGCTTAGGGTCTGGAACCTGCTGGAAACCCGCGTGCTCTACAAGAGCCTTCGGCAGTTGCTGCCGGCGGAGCAGATTGAATTACTGCAACAGCGGCGTGGGGGGAGCACGCCACGAGAGTTACGTTAGCTGTCCATGGCACTGCGCTGTCGCAAACCTCGAATCTGTAGGCGCTGCCGAAGGCTGCGATCGCGGTGTGTCAGGAGAAATGCTTCGCAGCCTTCGGCAGCTCCTACAGACAAGTATTTCAGCAACCACCTTGCCGCGCACTTATCTCGTTACGCAGCAGCCGGGCCAGCGCTTCAACCGAATACGGCTTTTGCAGAAACGTAAAGCCCTGGGAGTTTCCCTGAGCCAGAGCGGGACTGTAACCACTGGTCAAAACAATCGGCAGCTGCGGATACAATCTCTGGACTTCAAGAGCAAGTTCCACACCGTTCATGCCTGGCATTACTACGTCGGAAAATACTGCCTGAAAGGTATCAGCCCGCTCTGCCAGTACCGCCAAGGCCTCGACCCCATTCCTGACCCAGTGAATGTCGTAGCCGAGTTCTCGCAACGTCTGGCTGGAAAAATCGCCAATTTCGGGGTTGTCCTCAACCACCAGCAACCGGGCGCCTTCGCCGCTAGTCTGCAGTTCCATATCCAGTGCCGCATATTCCGCACTCGGCGTGGCGATGGACCGAGGCAGATAGAGGGTAAATTTACTGCCCTCGCAAAACTCGCTCTCGACGATTACTTCGCCCCCGGACTGTTTGGCAAAGCCGAAGACCTGTGACAGACCAAGTCCTGTGCCTTTACCGACATCCTTGGTGGTGAAGAACGGATCGAAAATGCGATCCAGCAAGTCCGGTGCGATTCCCGAACCGGTGTCGATCAATGAAACCGCCACATAATCGGCAACCACGGCAGCATGGGTCCGTCGAGCGGGTATATGGCCTACCGGCTCGACACAAATCCTCAACGTGCCCTCGCCGTTCATGGCATCCCGGGCGTTGACCGCCATGTTGATCAGCGCAGTGTCGAACTGCCCGGCATCGGCATTGATGTAGCAAGGCTGCGCTGGAAGCTCGACCACCACTTCGATCCGTGCACCGGTCAGTGAACTGATCATCTCGCCGATGGCCCGGACGCTCTTGCCTGCGTCAAAGACTTCAGGACGCAGGGTTTGCTGACGGGAAAACGCCAGCAGTTGCCCGGTCAGTTTGCTCGCCCGATCAACCGCATTGGAGATCGCGTCGATGTAGCGCCGACGTCGTTCCTCGTCCAGATTACGCTTGAGCAGATCGGTTGAAGCTTTGACCACTGTCAGCAGGTTATTGAAGTCGTGGGCCACACCACCGGTCAACTGACCAACCGCTTCCATCTTCTGCGACTGGCGTAATGCGGCTTCGGTGCGGCGCAATGCTTCTGCTGCCTCGCGTTCGGCCTGAACATCGCGGCCGACGGCATGGATATAGGACTGATCAGGTACAGCCGTCCAGGATATCCAGCGGTACGAACCATCCTTATGCAAATAGCGGTTTTCAAAGCTGGAGAAGCTGATGCCTTGAGAAAGCTTCCCCGCAGCGGCCGCTGTGCTCAGCTCGTCATCCGGGTGCAAAAACTCCAGAAACGATCTGCCAACCAGCTCCTCGGGAGCCCAGCCCAGCAGATGACTCCAGGCCGGATTAACTGCCGTTATGGCACCGTCAAATTCGGCGATCAGCATCAGGTCAGTGGACAGCCGCCAGATACGGTCGCGATCCTGAGTTCGGGCTTCAACCCGCTCTTCGAGCGTGGCATTAAGCTTGCGCAAATCTTCTTCCGCAGCACGAGTGGCGGTGATATCACGAGAAATGCAGAGGATCTTCTCCACCGCGCCTGCGGCATCGAACATCGGCGTCACCTGCACATCCCACCACTTCGGCGCGCCGAGATAGGTGTTGGCAAAGCCCTGAAAGCGTCCAGACAAACCGGCCTTTGCACGTTCGATGGCTGCCTTGGCGTCGATATGTCCCTGATCCTGCCAGAAGTCGGGCCAAGGGCACCCGCGTACGGCGTTGAAATCGCTGACTTCCATGACACGCATACCGCCTTCGCTCATGAACGCCAGGTTGCCATCCAGATCAATAACCTTGATGCAGTCGTTACTGCTGGCCAATACGCGGCTGTTGAATTCTTCGGTATCCCGCAACGAGGATTCGATACGCAGGGCTTCAGTCACGTCCTTGAACAGCATCGCAATGCGGTTCTGGGCATAGTCATCGATCTTGTAGGCGTAAATTTCATACCAGCGCCCGTTGAGGGCAACAGCGGGAGCATTAAAGCCCATCGATTTGCCGCTCAATACAACTCGTGCATAGACCTCAAACCAGGGCACCGGACGCCCTTCGGCGATGTCCCGCAGACTTTGGCCGATCTGCTGTTTAAGCTCGGTCATGCTCTCGAAGGCAGCGTTTATCTCAACGAGATGGCAGCCCGCCAATGCATCTTCTGCATACGACACTTCCAGCACACAGAAGCCGATATCAATGTTGCTGAACAGTGCACGGTAACGTTCGTCGCTGGACTTGAGTTGCTGGTCAACGCGCACCGAATGAGTGGTTTCGACGGTATGGCACAAAACGCCGAGCACCGACTCTTCGAGCTCGTCGTAGATCGGCGAAAATGAAAATGTCCACCAGGTCTGCTCTTCAACGCCGTAGCGCGCCATGCTGATCGGCTGATTTTCGTAACGACTGGATTCGCCAGCAAAAGCACGCTCCACTACCGGACGCACCTGCTCCCACGCGTCAGCCCAGAGTGTGGTGACGCTCTGCCCCAAGGCCCCTTCAAGACGCGGGCCTAGAATGGGCCGGTAGGCATCGTTAAAAAAGAAATTGAGATCCTGCCCCCAGAGCAGATACAGGCTTTCGGGTGAGTTAAGCATGATGCTCAACGCCGACCGTATCGGCGCAGGCCAATTCTGCATAGGACCGAGGGGGGTAGCAGCCCAATCAATAGCTCTGATGGCTGCGCCGGTCTCGCCGCCGGGAAGCGTGCGTGAAGTCGGGCTGATGAGGGGGGTCATGGGCATTTACTGACTGCTAAGGCGTCACAGGACGAAGATCATCGGCCGAATCAGCGCAAGAGAACCGCTGAGTCTGGAGTGCTGGCAAACAAACGCAATCATCGCAGTTTCTGCAGGTACTGGCTAATTGCAAACAGATTGACCCTTGGGACGCAAAAACGTTCTGCGTTCGCTGAAGAAGCCTATGCAAGCCTTGTTACACACGGCTGCCGTATACTGACGGGCCGCACCCGCACTTAAGGAATGAATGCCAATGCGCGCCCCGTCCTCTGCCATCGTTGTCGAACGTTTTACCGAGGCCCACGCCGAAAGCGTAACCGCTTTGTACAACGTCCCTGCAGTTGCCCGGCAAGTCCTGCAAATGCCTTTTCAATCCGCTGACATCTGGCGTAAACGGCTGGACAGCAGTAACGAACGACTGATCAGCCTCGTGGCACTGCATGAAGGGACCGTGGTTGGGCAAGGCTCGCTGGAGCAGTTTTCCCGCATCCGCCGCAGTCATTGTGGCTCGATCGGCATGGCCGTCGCGCAGGACTGGCAAGGCCAGGGCATCGGCAAACAGCTTTTGACTGCGTTGCTGGAAGTGGCTGATAACTGGATGAAACTGCGCAGGGTCGAGCTGATGGTTTATTCAGACAATCAGGCGGCAGTGATTCTCTATGAAAAGCTAGGCTTCGAAACCGAAGGGCTGCTGCGTGATTATGCCGTTCGTGATGGTCAGTTCACCGATGCCCTGACCATGGCGCGCATTCGGGCCTGACGCAGGACTGCGCAGGACCTGTGGGCCGGGATTGCCAGCGATAATCTGTAAACCCAATCGCGGGCAAGCCCGGCTCCCACAGAACCTACGAAAATCTGCAGGAACTGTTTCAGCCTGAAGGACGTCGGGGTATTCGCTCAATTTTCTTCGGCGGACAAACCGCCCTTCGCCCAATACCGGTCCCACGTCTGCTCTCAAGCTGCTCATTGCTTGCGCCAAAACCCGGCAACATTACACGCGCGCAATCCCGCACGCTGAAACGATTAACCTTTAATTCAATATGTTTCCGGTTTTTACGGAACTAGCCCGACTGACCACCCCCTAAGCCTTCAAGCCAGCGGTCTGGCAAGGCTATTTTCCGTCAATCTGCACCAGCATCGGAACGTCCCCTGCCCAGCCGCGTCATCGTTCAATCAAAGGATCTGCAGTTCATGTCCTCAAACACGACAACCGCCTCCTTGGGCGGCGATAAAGGCGGGCAGCATATTTCGGCCCGCAGGTTGGTATTCATTTCCGTACTCGTTGCAACCATGGGTGCCCTGGCGTTCGGCTATGACACCGGCATCATCGCCGGTGCGCTGCCTTTCATGACGCTGCCTGTTGAACAGGGCGGACTAGGGCTGAATGCTTTTACCGAGGGGCTAATCACGTCCTCGCTGATTGTCGGCGCAGCGTTCGGATCGCTGGGCAGTGGTTATCTGTCCGACCGTTACGGGCGCCGCGTTACCCTGCGCCTGCTGTCACTGCTATTCATCGCGGGAGCCTTGGGTACCGCCATCGCACCGTCGATTCCGTTCATGGTTGCCGCTCGCTTTGTGCTGGGCATCGCGGTCGGTGGCGGCTCAGCCACGGTACCGGTGTTCATTGCGGAAATTGCCGGCCCGAAAAAACGTGGCAGACTGGTCAGCCGCAACGAACTGATGATCGTCAGCGGTCAATTGCTGGCCTACGTCCTCAGTGCTCTGATGGCGGCCTTGCTGAGCTCGTCGCACATCTGGCGCTACATGTTGGCTATCGCCATGCTGCCCGGTATTTTGCTGCTGGTCGGCACATTCTTCGTCCCGCCTTCTCCGCACTGGCTCGCCGCCAAAGGGCGCTTTAACGATGCCCAGGATGTGCTGGAAAAGCTGCGCGACACGCCTGAAGAGGCCAAGCGCGAAGTCGAAGAAATGAGGTCGCAGAAGGAAAACGCCCGCAAGCGTCCGCCTGTTTCCGAGCTGCTGCGTCAGGGATGGATAATCAAGCTGTTGCTTATCGGCATTGGCTTGGGTTTCACCGCTCAGTTCACGGGCGTGAACGCCTTCATGTATTACACCCCTATCATTCTCAAGACCACTGGCATGGGCACTAATGCCGCTCTGACAGCCACCATCGGCAACGGCGTCGTCTCGGTCATCGCAACCCTGCTGGGCATCTGGGCCATTGGGCGTTATGGCCGTCGCCATTTGCTGATGACCGGATTGGTGACAGTGATTCTGGCCCAGATCGCACTGGGTTGCGTATTGCAATTCATGCCGCAGAACCTGACCCAGAGTTACGCCGCCCTCGCCTGCATCCTGTTGTTCCTGCTGTTCATGCAGATGTGCATTTCGCCGGTTTACTGGCTGCTTATGTCTGAATTGTTTCCTTCGCAGATCCGCGGCCTGCTGACCGGTACGGCGGTGTCCATGCAGTGGCTGTTCAACGCAGCGGTAGCATTTCTGTTCCCAATGGCGCTGGACACACTGGGTAACCCCACGTTCTTTGTCTTTGCGGTAATCAACGTCGGCTCTCTACTGTTTGTGTTCTTCTGCCTGCCGGAAACCAAGGGCAAATCACTGGAAGAGATCGAGAAACACATGAAAAAAGAGCTGTAAACACCTCGGGCCTGCTGCTCTAATCGCAGGAGCTTGCAAGCCTGATACGCTCAATGGCTCAGTAATACACCCGGCGGACGCTCGAACGCTCAAGCGTCCGCCAATTTTTTTTGCGAGGATTCATGAGTACCTCTGCCGACACCCAACAGACCAGCTGGATCAGTGTAGGCGCACTGGCAGTAGCAGCTTTCATCTTCATCACCACCGAGTTCGCCCCGGTGGGTCTGCTGTATGCCATTGGCAGCAGCTTCGACATGACCGCTGCGCAGGTGGGACCGATGCTGACGGTCTATGCCTGGACGGTGTCACTGATGTCCCTGCCCATGATGCTGCTGACTCGCAACGTCGAGCGACGGCTGTTGCTCAAAGTGGCGATTGGCACGCTGATCGTCAGCCACATCGTCCTTAGTCTTTCACCAAATTTCACCATGGTGGTGATCAGCCGGATCGGCATTGCCTTGGCGCATGCGGTGTTCTGGTCCGTCACCGCTTCGCTGGCGGTACGCCTGGCCCCGGGCGGTAATCGTTCGCGGGCATTGAGCCTGCTGGCGATGGGCGCTTCGCTGGCCATGGTATTGGGGATTCCCATCGGCCGCGTGCTGGGCGAAAGCATGGGTTGGCGCGCGACGTTTATCACCATCGCAGCCGTCGCAGCGCTGATCTGGTTTCTGCTGGCTAAAAAGCTTCCCCTGCTCCCGAGTCAAAACAGCGGCAGCCTGAAAAGCCTGCCTATCCTGTTCAAACGCCCGGCGCTGGTTTCTCTGTATGGCATCACGGCGCTGGTGGTCACCGCCAACTTTACCGCGTACACCTACATCGAGACGTTTGTGCAGTCGGTTGCGGGCTTCAGCGAAGAAACCACCACCTGGATGCTGCTGCTCTTTGGCCTGGCCGGACTGATGGGGTCGATTTTCTTCAACACCCTGTACACCCGCTTCGCCAACCACCTGACCACGATGGCAATCGGTTCTTTGTGCATCTGCCTGACATTGATGCTTTGGGCTTCATGGAGCATTTACACGTTGGTCGTGGTCTTTGCGCTCTGGGGGCTGGCGATGTTGTGCTTCGGCATTCTGATGCAGTCGCAGGTCATCCAGCTGGCACCCGATGCCACCGATGTCGCGTCCGCCATGCACTCGGCCATCTACAACGTCGGCATCGGTGCCGGTGCACTACTGGGCAGTATCGTGGTGCATCACCTGGGTTCGGCATGGGTCGGCTTCGTCGGCGGGTTCCTGGCCTTGTGTGCCCTGATCATCAGTCGGATAACGAGCCAGCGCTATGGCAGTGCTGAACCGGGACCTGGCACCGTTGACATCATGCACTGACGGACCTGCTCAGAAGCCTTCAGTTGAGCCGCCCGGTGCGTGATACCGGGTGGCAATGCAGACGAACGTCACTGACGCTTCCAGCACTCTGCATAGCGTTTGCAAACGCCATACTGTTCATCCATTTTCGCCATGCGCCTCATCTTTCAGTGCCGGATCGCCCTGCTCCACGCCTGATCCTTGCTGTGCTGCCAATCCCGATCGGCCTGGCTGTCGATACCCACATGACGCTGAAAGTCGCTGGTGGTAGTGGCCTGACATTGGCGGAAGCCGTCATCCCAGCCCGTGGCGTACTTGCGATCCTCCAGGTAGACGGGCACGTTCTTGCGAAACTCACCGAGGGCGCCAGCCGCTTGCCGACCACTGCCACAGCCGTCGTCAAAGCCACTGGCATACGGCGCAGGATATCCTTGAGCCAGCAGTCGTTCCCGGGTGCTTTCACAGCCTGCCAACACAGCCACAGACAGAAACAACGACAACACCGCAATGGCACGTCCACCCGAGATTTGCATGTGCATGATGTCAGCCCTTCCCGCCTGCCGCTTCTATGGAGCCAGAGTTGAACGACGTCTGTGCTTGCGGACGATAGAGAATCCAGCGGTAGCAGAGCACACAAATCACCCAGTCAAAAAGTAAAGTCCAGACGTTGTGGGAAAGGAAATGCGCCCCCTGCATCATCCGGCCCACCGACAAAATCACGCCCAACCCGAGCGCAATTCCCAAGGCGATTCGTGCCCCTTTCAGATGACGGTCCCGCAAGGCAAAGAACAAGGCCAGCAACGAGAAGCCGGTAGACGCATGCCCGCCCGGCCAGCAGCGGCCAGGTTTGAGGGTGTCCGGGCGCTGGCTGAGCAGTGACGTGTAAGTCTCGCTGCCTCCAAAATCGCTCAGGCTCCACGGGCATTGCACGGCAGTCACCACTTTCAGCGGCGTAACAATGGCAGTGGTCAATGCAATCGCCAGAACGGTGTAACCCAGCGGCCTGCGCCATTCAGCAAGGCGGGAAGAAAACCAGCTGCTCAGATAAGCAATCGTCAGTGCAACGAATAGCAGAATTACTGCCTGCTTGACTCGGTCGTGGAGGATGTCTTCCAGCCAGTAACTTTTACGTCCGATAAAGCCCTCTCCCGGCACATAAAACATCTGGGCGATGGAAAAATCCAAAGCCGTCGGATCGAGCAGCAACATCAACCCCATCAAGACGATGGGGATACCTAATGCGAGTCGAAAATCAAAAGGTCGCGATGCGCGAAGCGGTAGTGCAATAGCCATGGACAGGTTCCGTTATTGGATTACAGATGCAGTGCTTGTTAAGTGTTGGGGCTCTGGTGTGAACGGTACTGGATCAACCCTGAGCTCTGCGCCTGGCCGGATAGGTTGCTGCAACGCCGAGCGGCCGTAGAAAAACAGCGCCACCAGGAACGTGCTCAACCAGACAAAAATGCCTGCCCAGAACGTATGCGACAGGTAATGCCAGCCCTGCAAAACCCGCGTTGTGCCATAAACCAGGCCCAACAAAATTACGCCTGCCAGCAACAACCTGGAGTGCTGCCAACGGTAGCGTCGTGCGACGAAATACACTGCGAACAGGCTGAATGCACTGGAGGCATGTCCCCCTGGCCAGCAGCGACCAGCGCCCGCTTCACGCCACAACGTGAAGTTCTCGAACCATTCCTTATGCAACTGTTTCCCGCCATACAGCGTTGTCTCAACCGGACAATAAATACTGGTGTGGCTCTTGAGGTAATGGATCAGTCCGGTACTCAGGGCAAAGGCAACGATGACGAAAAAGAAATCGAGCCGGTGCCGCTGCAGAAATTTCAGCGGACTTGCTACCCGCGAGCGGGCGATGAATCGGCCGGGGCGTGTTTGACGATAGCGCTCCACACACGGCCAGACGAACGACAGCAATGCACCGATAATGGCCAGCTCACCCGTCCAGTCCGGAATGATCCGGGCCCACTTGTGAGTTACCTGTTCAAAAAGACGACTTTGACCAATGGGGAAAACGCCAGCGGCAGGGTCATAAAAAAGGTTGCTGAACAGCCGGTCGAGATCGGTCAGATCAAAGGCCAGGAACGTTATCAACGCCAACAACAATGGCACGCCCAGATAGCGGGAATAGAAGCGGGATCGGGCACTCAAGGCTTTCATTAATTCACCTGCCCAATCGTCATGTTTTTCCACTGCGCTGCGTCCATTGAACCGATGATGCTCGGCGCATGCTTACCGTCGACCCTTACGAACACTGCCTGGGTGTATTCGCTGGAGCGGTCGCCCGCGTGCACGCCCATTTTGCGTTCGAACTGGTCGATGCAACCGCTGTGAGTAATCAGCACCAGATTTTGTGCGAGCTGCTTGTGCGCCAGAACAGCGTCCTTGAAACCGCTGTTGCATTCACTGGCCCAGCTCTGGGTCGGCACAGCTCGACCCAGAATAAGGTCAGCCGTCTGGCGAGTACGGGTCAGCGGACTGGCAATGATCCGGGAGTTTTCAAGACCCATTTGCTGCAAGCCGACACCCACTGCCTGTGCTGACTGGCTGCCTTTTACAGTGATGCCATCAGCACTTCCCAGGCATGGGTTACCAGAGCGATCGCAACGTTCTGCGTGTCGGACCATGACCACCACATCTCCCCGGACCCAGCGGTCATACAATTTAGAATTGTTAAAGTTGTTATTAATACTTAGATCGACAACCGGAGTCGCTTTGTAAAACCAGGCAATTAATACCACAGCAAAAATAGCCGCCGCCACGGACATTACTGAACGGCCGCTGAACATAGCCGTGAAAGAGGTTTTACCGGGAATAACTGATTCATTGATCAGGGTAGTGCTCACGCCTTCGCTCCTGCAAAAAGACCATGGCAACCGTCAGGCGTCGCCCCCTGAAGTTGTCGTACTGTGAGCAAAGCCTAAAGTTAACAACGTGGGAGAGCAGTGAAAACGATGTGAAAAATAAGTCGCAAACAGCCCGCCAAAATGCAGTTATTCAGCCGCCGTTCAGTTGCTAACAATTAGCATTAACTTCTACAAGTACACCCACCTTTTATTGGCATGTTTTTCACAAAAATTTGATCATTCCCTGCCTAGAGTCTGCGCCATTGGAGACACCATGCTCAATCACCCGAGCGACCTCCCTAATTCAGTGAAGCGGAATCACATGTTTAAAATCAAACACCTTCGCCCCGAGGTTGCGACGGCGCTTGCCAGCGCCTTCCTGTTACTCGGATTCAACAGCACCCTTTGGCAACACCTCGTGAGTATTACCGACCACAACGCGATGCTTCGTCTGGCGTTCGGGATCATGCTGTTTGGCGTTTTCAACATCACTCTGACGTTGCTGGCGTTTCGCAAAATATTTAAACCGGTCCTGATCACATTATTCATAATCAGCGCAGGCGTTGCTTACTTCATGAGCCGCTATGGCGTCCTGATTGACGCCGGTATGTTACGTAACTTTGCCGAGACCAACGCAACCGAAGTATGGGATCTACTGTCGCCTAAACTTTTCGTTTATATCTTACTGCTCGGCATCGTTCCGTCTTTACTGTTATGGAAAACCCCAATCAGTTATCGCCCACTGCACCGCGAACTCATCAGCAAGACTCTCGTCACTCTCGGCTGCGCCGCCATGATTGGCAGCGTGGCACTGGTCAACTATCAAGGGCTATCGTCTCTATTCCGCAACCACCACGAGTTACGTTTAATGGTGGTGCCCAGCAACTACATGGGTGCCTCACTTGGCTACCTGCGTGAACAAGTAGTTACGGCGCAAAAACCTTTTCTGAAAGTCGGCGAAGATGCCACCCGAGACAGTGCCTGGGTACAGCGCCCCCGTAAATCTCTCACCGTACTGGTCGTAGGCGAAAGTGCCCGCGCCGAGAACTTCGGCATCCTCGGCTATAGCCGGGATACCACCCCGCAACTGCGAGCGGAACCTGGCGTGATTGCCTTTACCGACGTCCACTCCTGCGGGACTGAAACGGCAGTGTCGGTACCGTGTATGTTTTCCAATATGGGACGCAAGAACTACGACGCGCCCACCGCCAAAACCGAGGAAGGTCTGCTGGACGTGCTCAAGCGTGCCGGAATAGACGTGATCTGGCGTGACAACCAGTCCGGCTGCAAAGGCACCTGCGACCGGGTTACGCTGCAGGATGTCAGCAAGCTGAAAGACCCTGAGCTGTGCGCCAACAGTGAATGCCGGGATGAAATCCTGCTGCAAGGGCTGCAGAACTTCATTGAGCACCTGGACAAAGACACGGTGCTGGTACTGCATCAAATGGGTAGCCACGGCCCGGAATACTTCAAACGTTATCCGAAGGAGTTTGAGAAATTCACCCCGGTCTGTGAAAGCAATGCGCTGGATAAATGCAGCCGGGACAGTATCGTGAACGGTTATGACAACACGTTGCTCTACACCGACCACGTACTCGCGAGCCTGATTGATATCCTGCGCCGCAACCAGACCAACGTAGACACCGCGATGATTTACCTTTCCGATCATGGTGAGTCGCTGGGTGAATACAACCTGTTCCTCCACGGCACGCCCTACATGCTCGCCCCGGACCAGCAAAAACATGTGCCGATGATGGTCTGGTTTTCGGATAACTATCAGCAGTCTTTTGCCCTTGATACGGCATGCCTGCAACAAACCCGTAATGCGTCTCTGAGCCAGGACAACCTGTTCCATTCGATGCTGGGTTTATTGAAGGTGCATACTCACGTTTACGACCCGTCGCTGGATATGTTTGCCGGTTGCAGAAACGGTACTGCTGACGGCGTATTGGCCAACAAATAACAAACGTCATGTCCGGGACAGCCCCCCTGTCCCGGTAGACCAGAAAATAATGTGAGCCCGATGCGCATACTTGTTATCGAAGACCATAAAGATATTCTCGCCAACGTTTCGGAGTACTTCACGCTGAAAGGTTGTGAAGTCGTCGGTGCGCTGGACGGGCTGACGGGACTGCATCTGGCGACGACCGGCAATTTCGACGCGATCATCCTCGACCTGATGCTGCCCGGCATGGACGGCAATCTGCTCTGTCGAAAGCTGCGCGAAGACGCCCGCCAGCAGGTTCCGGTCCTGATGCTGACTGCACGTGATCAACTGGAAGATCGTTTGACCGGGTTCAACGTCGGCGCCGACGACTACATCGTCAAACCGTTCGCGCTCTCGGAGTTGTATGCGCGGGTTGAGGCGGTCACGTGGCGCTCAACCGGCATGAAGAAGAACGTGCTCAAGATCCACGACCTGACCTACGATCTGGACTCGCTGGAAGTCAGGCGAGGCGGAACATTACTCAAGCTCAACCCTACCAATATGGTGCTGCTCGAGTTATTGATGCGAAAAAGCCCAATGGTGGTTAAACGAAAGGAGTTCGAACAAGCCGTCTGGGGCAACAATACGCCTGACTCGGACAGTCTGCGCACCAGCCTGTATACGTTGCGCAAGACTATCGACAAACCGTTCGATATCCCGTTGCTGCATACCGTTCATGGCATGGGTTACAAACTGCAAGGGCCTCGGTAGTTCGGCACTTGAGGCAGGGTCGCCAGAGCTTACTCGCGGCCCGCGGGTCTGATCTGAATATAGCGTTGCACCAGCCCCAGACCTGCCAACGGCACACCAACACCCACGATACAAAAGCTCCAGGCAATGCCTTCGATGCCAAAGGCAAGCAGCGCGCCGCCGATGAATGTGGCAGGCAACACCGGGAATACCAATGTGCATATCAACAGTGCATGTGCCCCTAGAAATTTCCTGAGTCGACCTTTGGCGTTGAAAATGCAGACCATCCATAGAACGGCCCAAAATCCGATACTCATCAGGTAAAGAGCCAGATGAAGCAGATCTCCTATCATTCCATAGCCATGCATGTCCTTGGCTCCATGTAAAATAATGCTCGCACCGAGCTTATTGGTTCATGGATAGTCAGTTTGCCTATCCATCCGTTCAAACGTGGGCATGATAGGGATACACGCTGATACCGGATATGTACGCGCCAACAAAGAGAGCTTTCCTACAGCATGAAGCTACAAATCTGACGCGTCCCGCGTGTTGGAAAACTGGCGACCCTCATTGATTAACCCTTTCGCTCATGGAGCAGGTCATTTGTCCTCCCCCGCCTCGCCCGGCACACACCGATTAAAACTGATCGAAACCTGCGGCCTCAGTCGCCAGGATCAGAATGGCGCCTCCCAGCTACTCCACCCCGTGGACTTCATCCTGAGCGGCGGCGACAGAGTGGCGATAACCGGCTCGTCAGGGTCTGGCAAAAGTGTTTTTTTGCGCACCCTGGCGCTATTGGATGCGCCCGATTCAGGTGAAGTACTCTGGCACGGCCAGCCCGTGAATGCCGGGCAGATCCCCTCGTATCGCAGTCAGATTTGCTACCTCGCACAACGCCCGTCGATGATGGATGGCACCGTTGAAGACAACCTGCGTTTTCCCTACAGCCTGAATATCTTCAAGCAGAGGAAGTTCGATGCCGAGAAGGTCAAAGCGCTTTTACGTCAGGCAGGAAAACCAGAACGCTTCCTGCTGAAGGCCGCGAACGATCTTTCCGGAGGTGAGGCTCAGGTTGTTGCACTGATTCGCGCCATTCAGCTGGAGCCGGAAGTGATCCTGCTGGACGAACCTACTGCCGCGCTCGACCCTCAGTCTTCCCGCGATGTAGAAACACTGGTCAATACCTGGTTTACCGGTGGCCTGACGTCCTCACGCGCTTATATCTGGGTATCGCACGATCTCGATCAGGCGCAGCGAATGAGCAACGTCAGATTTGAAATGCACGCCGGTGTGCTGAGCGCGATGGGTAACTCATGATCTATCAAAGCCTGTCGGCTGCAGACATCGCCATCGCCGCGTGCCTGATTCTGATCAACGGGGCGTTATCCCTGGGTTTGAAACTGGGGCTGGAGCGTCAACTGATCTGGGCCTCGGTACGCACGGTCGTTCAGCTACTTGCTATCGGCTACATCCTTGGCTGGGTATTCGAGTTTGCCTACTGGTATGTCGTGCTACCGCTGATGTGCCTGATGACGTTGATTGCCGGTGTGTCGGCAGCGGGACGAGGCAAACGCACTTACGCCGGGCAGCGTCTGGACAGCGTTGTGTCGGTGTGGGGCAGCTCGTGGCTAGTGGCTGCCATAGGCCTGTTGCTGGTTATTCAGATTCGCCCCTGGTACGAACCGCAGTACGCGATTCCGATTCTGGGGATGATTCTGGGCAATACCCTGACCGGTGTGTCGCTGGGAATCGAACGCATGATGCAGGAATTGTCGTCGGGACGAAGTACAGTGGAAACAATCCTCGCACTGGGCGGTTCACGCTGGGAAGCGGCGCAAATGGCGGCCCGGCAAGCAGTAAGAGCAGGCATGACGCCTACTCTGAATCAGATGAGCGTGGTGGGCATCGTCAGCCTGCCCGGGATGATGACCGGCCAGGTGCTGGCGGGGCAATCGCCCGTAGAAGCTGTCCGTTATCAGATCGTAATCATGTTCCTGATCGCCGCGTCCTCAGCACTCGGCACCGTCTGCGCAGTACTGTTGACGTACCGTCGATTATTCTCGGCTGATCATCGTTTCATGATGCATAAGCTGACCAATAGAGTCTGATGGAGACGCACCAGGCTTACAGACCGCCATCGCAGCCTTCGGCAGCTCCTACAGATCACGCGTTTCGGCACGGCGCGAAGCACACGCGGAATTCATGGCACCACGCGATTTCCTGTAGGAGCCATCGGAGGTTACGACGGTCGCGAAGCGGTGCATCGGGCGAAACACGATAACAGCCTCGCCAACAAGTTGATTCACTCAGCGCCCCAATGCCTGAATGAAACTGATAAAAGCCCGCAACGGCGCAGGCACATTTCGTCGCCCCGGGTAATAAAGCATTAACCCTGGTTCATCCTGGCACCAATCATTCAGCAACAATTGCAGTTTTCCGTCAGCCAGACTTTGCGCGACAGCTTGTTCCAGGACAAACGCCACTCCAAGGCCACCTTCGGCAGCCTCTATCATCAGGGCCATGCGGTTGACGGTCAGCGAGCCCGGCACATCCAGCTCGACTCTTTCACCCTGCCGTTCAAACTCCCAGGCATAGCGCTCGCCTCTGGGCATTCTGATCCGGATACACCTATGCGCCTTCAACTCCGCCGGGTGAACGGGAAGACCGTATTGCTGAAGGTAGCCTGGAGAAGCCACGGGAACGAAACGTGCCTTGCCGCCAAACGGCACGCCGATCATGTCGATCGGCACACTGCTGCCCAGCCGGATGCCTGCGTCACAGCCATCGGCGACGATATCCACCGGCCGCTCCTCGTGGCGTAGCTCAAGCTCAATGTCCGGATGAAGCTTCATGAACGCTGGCACCACCTCCTTCAACAGATAGCGGGCCGCAGCAAACGGGGTGTTGATGCGCAGCTCACCGCTGATGCTGCCGTCCTGCTGCTGGTTGATTTCGTCGACGGCAACGCGCAGCTCACCGAGTACCGGACGAATTCGGGACAGGAAAGCTTCACCTTCCACCGTCAGCGCGACGCTACGGGTGGTGCGATGGAACAGGCGCAGCTTGAGTGTTACCTCAAGTTCAGTAATTGCGTGACTGAGACTCGAAGGCGCCATTTCAAGCAATCGAGCGGCGCTGCGGAAGCTGCCAGTGTCCGCGACGGCCAACGCCATGCGCAGGCTTTTCAAGCTAAGGTCATGGATTGGTGTCAATTTTCGATCAGCCTGTTCGTGATTGATGGTCTATCCAGAACAGCATGCCAGTCCCATCCTTGATTTGAAATCCACAAACAAGTGAGGACATCAACATGCCTGCTTCATGGTTTATCACCGGTGCCAACTCTGGCTTCGGCCGCCTTATGACTGAAACGCTGCTTGAACGCGGTGACCGGGTCGCTGCCACCTACCGCAGCGATGGTGCACTGGATGATCTGACGCAACGCTTTCCCGAATCGCTCGTTCCCATTCAACTGGACCTGACCGATAGCGAGCGCATCGCTCCGGCCGTCGCTGAGGCATTTCAGGCATTGGGGCGTATCGACATCGTCGTCAGCAATGCTGGTTACGGGACCTTCGGGGCTGCGGAAGAGCTTTCCCAGATGCAGATCAGACGTCAGATCGAGACCAATCTGCTCGGCTCGATCTTTTTCATCCAGGCGCTGTTACCTCACCTGCGCCAACAAGGGAGCGGTCGTGTTCTCCAGGTCAGTTCCGAAGGCGGAAGGATCAGCTATCCAGGCTTCAGCCTGTACCACGCCAGCAAATGGGGTCAGGAAGGATTTGTTGAAGCGGTCGCTCAGGAAGTCGCCCACTTTGGCATCGAGATGTGTCTGCTGGAACCCGGCCCTACGGCGACGAATTTTCTTGCCGGTATCGACAGTGCATCGCCGTCAGGCGCTTATGAAAACAGCCCGGTAAACGCCCTGCGCAACCGCCTTGAAAGTGGCGAGTTCAGCCCGCACATGGGCGACCCGGTCAAGATTGCCCAGCAGATGATCGCCATCGCAGAAGCCGACGCATTACCGCTTCGAGTGCCATTGGGCAGTATTGCCTGGGACAATATCGATGCGAAATTACACGAGCGCCAAACGTTGTTAAGCACTCAAAAAGACCTGGCTTATGGCTGTGATGTCGACACGCAATAAATACCGCGTCTGACTTTATAGAAGGCTGAAGAGCTCAGCCCCGGAGCATCCAGCAAACACATCTGTATCCGGGGTATGAATTTCATCAATTCCGATAATCAACGGAAGCATTTGAAATTATTAGTAAAAAGGCGTCCCCTTGCGAACCGCAACTATTAAGTTGCCTCGCAAGTCTGGAGCTTTGGTTTTGCCCCTCATGTTCAAAGATTTAAAAAATGCGTCAGTCATGTTCCTGTTCAAACTTGTATTGACGGGCATCGTTTTCGGGATGATCTGGCTGGACATCGCCGTATTTGATACTCAACTGCTGGAGACTTCATTCACTGAAGTCTCTCAGGAAATCATGCTGTTCGCTTGCGCTCTGCTCTTCTGGTTTTCACCTGCTAACGATGGTCAGAAAGGTTTCAAGTCTTTGGTTGCGGGTTTCTTTGCCTGCCTTCTGATGAGGGAGCTCGACGGTCTTTTTGACCCTATCAGCCATAGCGCCTGGTGTTGGCCGTTTTTGCTGATCGCCATCACGTCGCTGACCATCGCTTTCAATTCGACGAATCGTCAGAACACCCTGCAAGCCTTGGCTGCCTTCACCAAAACCCCGGCCTTCGGTACGTTGTCGACCGGATTATGTGTGCTGGTGTTTTCCCGGGTATTCGGCATGGGCTCGCTTTGGCATCTGATTCTGGATGACGGTTATGCACGCCTGGCCAAGACGGCTGTGGAGGAAGGGATCGAATTGATGACCTATGCCATGTGGCTGTCAGCCAGTGTCGGCTACTGGCTGCAACAGCGGTCTGTGGCTGCAGATGTTCCAGGCAGAGTGAGTAACTCAAAACTGCAGACGAGCGCTGTCTGAGTGCCAGGTTAAATCACAACCCGGATCCCTGTGGCTCACCGAGGTTACGAGGCCAGCGACGGCGGAGTGTCAGACAAACCGTGATCGCTGGCCTCGTTACCTCGGTGAGCTCCTACAGGATCGGGGTGCAACCAGAAAAACTATTGCAGCCAGAATCAAACGCTGTCTTAAACGCCCAACAATTGCTTCGTTGTCGTCATCGACGTCTGCAAAGGCTGACCATCGCGCTGCAGTTTGTTCAACAGGCTGGCGCCCAGCCACATCTGATAAAGCGTTTCTGCCAGCTGTCGCGCATCGCTGCCAGGCAGGCACCCTTCGGTTTGCCCTTGCCTGATACATGCCGTCAGCCGCGCCACAATTTGCTCGGCACCGTCACGCAAGGTGATGCGCATCGACTCGGACAAGTCCGACACTTCAGCGCTCAGTTTGACCACCAGACACTCGTTGCCGCTGAACGGCTCGACACAACGCTGCTGCCAGCCAAGCCAGTAATCCATAAGTCGCTCGCGAGGTGTGAGCCCCGGCAAGGCCAGGCGTCTGTCCATGTCGGCGAGATAGCCAGCAAAGTAATCTTCCAGCAAGGCCTGCCCGTACTGCTCCTTGGATTTGAAGTAGTGGTAGAACGAGCCTTTGGGCACGCCAGCGACTTGCAGGAGCTCACTGAGCCCCACACTGGTAAAGCCCTTCCCCGCCATCATGCGGTGGCCGGTATCGAGCAAATGCTGGCGAGTGTCGTCATAGGTCGGTTTCATAAGGCGCAAAATACCAAACATTAGACCAGTCGTCTATTTTTTGAACGATCATGCGGGTTGAATGACCAACCTTGTGAACGCGCTTTGAAAAAAACTCTAGACGACTGGTCTATTCCGAGTCTAAGCTTTGTCCATCGGTGACCTGAGGCGCTGGTTTTCCAGCTCCCGCTTCGATCGCCTCATTGCCAGTCCTTCACCTTCAAGGAGTACCTTATGAAAATTCTGATGGTTCTGACTTCGCACGATCAACTGGGTAATACCGGCAAGAAAACCGGCTTTTGGCTCGAAGAATTTGCTGCCCCCTATTTTGCGTTCAAGGATGCGGGTGCCGACATCACCGTCGTCTCGCCAGCCGGTGGTCAGCCACCACTTGATCCGAAAAGCGACGAGCCTGATGCGCAAACCGCTGAGACCGATCGCTTCCGCAAAGACGCTGAGGCTCAACGCGTACTCGCCAACACTGGCCTGCTGTCAGATGTCCGCGCTGAAGACTTCGACGCAGTCTTTTACCCAGGTGGCCATGGCCCGCTGTGGGATCTGGCTGTAGACAAGAACTCGATTGCGCTGATCGAAGCCTTCGACCGCAGCAACAAGCCTCATGGCTTTGTCTGCCACGCACCTGGCGTGCTGATTAACGTCAAAGGCGCAAACGGCAAGCCGCTGATCGAAGGTCGTAAAGTGACTGGCTTCACCAATTCGGAAGAAGAAGCCGTTGGCCTGACAGAGGTGGTGCCGTTCCTGATCGAAGACGAATTCCAGCGTTTAGGCGGGCACTACTCCAAGCTGGGTGATTGGCAGGTTTACGTTGTAGAAGACGGTCAACTGGTCACTGGCCAGAACCCTGCAAGCTCGGCAGCAGTCGCTGAAGCATTGCTGAAAAAACTGGGCTGATTCTCAGGCTTCAGACTTCCTGTAACACGATTCACCGTGGACGCTGCGCCTGACGGCAAAGCGTCCATTATTTTTAGCCAGAAACTAGTCGACTGGTCTAATAAGTACTAAGACCTTCCATGTCGAACAAGGCAGATCAATGAACAACTCAGTCAAAAACAGCAATTTCTTCACCCCGACTCAATTGGGAAATCACTCTCTCAAAAACCGTATTGTCCTGCCGCCCCTCACCCGGCAACGCAGCAGCCAGCCTGGCAACGTCGCCAATGAACTCATGGCGCAGTACTACAGCCAGCGTGCAGGTGCGGGATTTCTGGTGACTGAAGGTACGCAAATCGAACCTCGCGGTCAGGGCTACGCCTGGACGCCCGGCATCTACACGCCCGAGCAAATCGCTGGCTGGCGCAAGGTGACGGAGGCGGTGCATGCCGAAGGCGGGGTTATCTTCGCCCAGCTGTGGCATGTCGGCCGGGTGTCTCACACCGCGCTGCAACCGAATGGCGACGCCCCCGTATCGGCCTCGGCCATTGCAGCGGACAAGGTGAGCGTGTTTATCGAAACCGCGCCGGGCGCAGGTGAACTGGTCAAACCTTCGATGCCGAGAGCGCTGACCACCGATGAAGTCCAGGAGCTTGTTCAGCTCTACATTCAAGCCGCCCGCAATGCAATGGAGGCTGGTTTCGATGGCATCGAACTGCATTGCGCCAATGGCTATCTGGTTAACCAGTTCATTTCGGCCCACAGCAACCATCGCGAAGACCAGTACGGCGGATCGCTTGATAACCGCCTGCGCTTCTTGCGGGAAATCGTTGCGGGTGTTGCAGAGTGCATTGGTAAAGAGAAAGTCGGCGTACGTTTTGCGCCCCTGTTCACGACGACGGATGAAGACCGCACTTATCTGGGGTTGGTAGAGGAAGATCCGCACACCACTTACATCGAAGCCATCAAGGTTCTGGAGAACGTCGGCATCGCTTATCTGTCCATTGCCGAAGCCGATTGGGATGACGCGCCAGCCATGCCTGAAGCATTCCGCCGTGACGTGAGAAGCACCTTCAGCGGAGCCATCATGTATGCCGGAAAATACACGGCACAAAGCGGTTCAGCCCTGCTGGATTCAGGCTTGGCGGACCTCGTCGCATTTGGCCGGCCGTTCATTGCCAATCCTGATTTGCCAGCCCGCATTGCCAATGACTGGCCGTTGAATCCGATCAATCCGGCCACGGTGTATGGCGGTACTGCCGAGGGTTATGTGGATTATACGTTTTACGCTGAATGACGGCTAAAGCCTGATTTGCCGGGGGCGATCCTGTTTGCAAGCAATTGACCTGTAGGAGCTCACCGAGGTTACGAGGCCAGCGATGGCGGCGTGTCAGACAAACCGCCATCGCTGGCCTCGTAACCTCGGTGAGCTCCTACAGGGTCAGGTTTAATCAGACAGGGCCAGGTTAATCAGATTTTGTTTATAGGTGTTGATTTAAGCTTCGACGTCCCTCAAGCGAGCCAACAAAACCTGCAACGGATGAAGCACCGTTGTGCCCTCCTGACGCTTGACCTGACTGCGGCAGGAATAACCGTCAGCAACGACACGCCCCGATTTGTTGAACTTCTGGATCAGCAGTTTCCAGGATTGCCTGTAGATAACGTCCGACGTGGCTGCGTTTCGTGTTTCGTGCCCGTAAGTGCCCGACATTCCGCAACAGCCACTGGCCTGGACCTGCAACTTCAGCCCTGCCCGTTCGAAAATTTTCTGCCACAAGCCGATGCTGCCGGGCTCGTTGGTTTTTTCCGTACAGTGCGGGAGGAAGTGATAAGGCTCGGCCTCCTCCAACATCTCGCTTTGCGGCAGCGCATTGATCAGCCATTCCTGCGCAAGTAGCACCGACGGCGTCTTGTCAGCCTCCAGTGTCTTGGCGTACTCCTGCCGATAGACCAGAGTCATCGCGGGATCCAGCCCCACCAGCGGCACGTCGTACTGCTGAAGATTGAACAGCGATTGACCATTGAAACTGGCCGCCTTTTCAAACGCCCTGAGAAAGCCCTGCACTTGCAGCGGTTTGCCATTGGGCGCGTATGGCGCCAGGTAAACCTTGTAGCCAAGCCTTGATATCAATTCCACCCAGTCGGCCAGCAACGGGGTCTCGAAGAATCGGGTGAATGCGTCCTGAACGAGGATCACACTCCGCGCCCGTTGCGCGTCCGACAGCATGGCGAGGCGCTGCGGGGTGGCGACTTCGACGTTCCAGCGTCGGCAGACGGCAGTAAAGTCCACCAGACTTAGCAAAGGACTGTCGACCATCCCCGCGATGCGCTCAAGACCCCAACGCACCGGGCGAGCACTCATGGCGAAATTGTAGAGTCGCGGCATTCGAGCGATGTAAGGAACCGTGTATTCCAGAGAGCCGATCAGGTAGTCCTTGAGCGGCCGAAGGTAGCGAGTGTGATAAAGCTCAAGAAAGCGCGAGCGAAACTCGGGAACATTCACTTTCACAGGGCACTGCCCGGCGCAGGATTTACACGCCAGGCAGCCTGCCATTGCGTCGTAAACCTCATGGGAAAAATCGTCCTGCCCGAGCTTTTGCCTGACGGTATTAACGACTCGCCGGGCAATGTTCTGCGTCGCGCCCGAGGCAGTCGTCAATACATCAACACCCTGCGCGCCCTGCAACCGCAGCCATTCGCGAAGCAGCGAAGCCCGGCCTTTGGGCGAGTGAATGCGATTTCGCGTGGCCTTCCAGGAAGGACACATGGCGTCATCAGGATCGAAGTTGTAGCACGCGCCGTTGCCGTTGCAGTGAAGCGCCGCGTCGTAGCTCTGCCAGACACGCTCGTCAATCGTGCGGTCCAGTTCGCCACGCAGCCGGACTTCGTCGACCAACGTCAGTTTCGCAGTCGGCACAGTCCCAGGCGTAGCGATTTTGCCCGGATTGAGCTGGTTATGCGGATCGAATGCCGCCTTGAGTGATTGCAGCGCGGGGTAAAGCTCACCGAAGTAGTCGGGCACATATTGCGAGCGTAAGCCCTTGCCATGCTCGCCCCACAGCAGGCCGCCATGCTTTTGCGTCAGCGCCGCAACCGCATCGGAAATCGGCCGGATCAGTGCGGCTTGAAGCGGATCCTTCATGTCCAGAATCGGTCGGACGTGCAGCACACCCGCATCCACGTGACCGAACATTCCGTATTGCAGATTGTGGCTGTCCAGCAGCGCCCGGAACTCCTGAATGAAATCAGCGAGGTTTTCCGGTGGAACCGCGGTGTCCTCAACAAAGGGCTGCGGCCGTGCTTCACCCTTGACGTTGCCGAGCAAGCCCACCGCTCGCTTGCGCATGGCATAGATACGTTTGAGCGCATCAGCGCCTACCGCTAGGGTGTGGCCAAGGCGCACCACCGAAAGGTCGCGCTGCAGGTGCAAGACGAAGTCGTGGACTTTCTGCTGGACAACCTCTTCATCATCACCGCTGAACTCGATGATATTGATACCCAGCGTCGGCATGTCAGGATTTTCCGGGAAGTACTCGGCAACGCCATGCCAGACGATGTCTTTCATCGCCAGCATCAACACTTTCGAATCCACGGTCTCGATGGAAAGCGGCTTCAATTCCATCAAGGCTTTTGCATCGCGCAACGCATCCATGAAACCGGCGTAGCGCACGTTCACCAGAATCGAATACTTGGGGATCGGCAGAACGTTGAGTTTGGCTTCAACGATAAATCCGAGGGATCCTTCGGAGCCGCAAAGCACGCTGTTCAGATTGAAGCGCCCGTCCGCCTCGCGCAGGTGCGCCAGGTCGTATCCGGTCAGGCAGCGGTTGAGCTTCGGGAACGTGCTTTCGATCAGTTCGGCGTTGGTGTCGACGATGTTCAGCGCACAGCGATACACCTCGCCGACGCGGTCAGTCCGATTGACCAGTACTTGCAGCTGTTCGGTATCAATCGGCTGGCTGTCGAGGCGATGGCCACCCAGCATGACCGTAGAAAGTTCAAGCACATGATCGCGGGTCTTGCCGTAGGTGCAACTGCCCTGCCCGCTAGCATCGGTGTTGATCATGCCGCCAATGGTTGCCCGATTTGACGTCGACAGCTCCGGCGCAAAAAACAGCCCGTGAGGCTTGAGCGCGGCGTTGAGCTGATCCTTGACCACACCACTCTGCACTTTGACCCATCGTTCCTCGACGTTGATCTCAAGGATGTTGTTCAAGTGCCGTGAAAGATCGATGACCACGCCATCCGTCAGCGATTGTCCGTTAGTGCCTGTACCGCCGCCACGAGGCGTGAGCACTACCGAGCTGTGTCGAGGCTCCGCAACCAGCCGGGAAACAATCGCAACGTCCTGCTCATCCAGCGGAAACACTGCGGCCTGGGGCAGCCGCTGATAAATGGAGTTGTCGGTTGCCAACACGGTCCGGCCGCCATAGTCACGCGCAATCTCCCCGCGAAAGCCCGCTGCATCAAGGGCATCAAGAAAGGCTTCATACGTCGTGCTTTGGGCAACTGCCGGGGACAAACGAGCGATCATGTGGAATTCCTGCAGGCTAAGAAGCTAATCTATGCATTCACGTTAGGCATGCTCGGCATATTGCACACAGAGCATCAGACTCTATTTTTGCTTATTTTTGCGACTCTCAGGCTTTGTCACAAGCGTAATTCCTGCCGGGTTTGCATGAGCGTTATGAATGAACCCTAGAAGACTGACTCCATCAATGTCGTTGCTGATTGCGTTTGAAGCTGCCGCTCGACATGGCAGCTTCACGAAAGCAGCAGAAGAACTGACGCTGACCCAGAGCGCAGTCAGTCGACAAGTGCAAACGCTTGAAGCCCAACTTGAAGTCGAGCTGTTCAGACGTGACGGGCGAAAGATCGAACTGACCGCCGCCGGCGCCCTCTATCAGCATGAGTTGGCCGCCGCTCTGGGCCGCATTCGCAGCGCGACGCTGCAAACCATTTCGTACAAGAATGACGGCGGCCCTCTTAATCTGGCGGTGCTGCCAACGCTGGGTTCAAAGTGGCTGCTGCCGCGCATGCATGAGTTCTATGCAAAACACCCTGGAATACTGGTGCATATCCACTCAAGAATTGTTCAGGCAGAAACCCAGTCCACGACCCACGACATGGACGCAATTATCTGCGTCGGTTCAGGGGAATGGCCTGGCTACATCTCGCATAAGCTGCTGAGCGAAAAACTGGTGGTCGTGGCCAGCCCGGCAGCTCTACCCGAATACCCTAAAATGACGCCCGCCAACGTTGCCGAGCATGCACTGCTCAACGTTGTGTCGAGACCGAACGCCTGGTCTGACTGGTTTGACAGCCATGATGTGAATCACCGAAACATGAGATCCGGCCCGAGCTTCGAACTCACCGCGCATCTGATTCAGGCGGTATCGGCTGGTATCGGGATCGGACTGGTGCCGGAAATTCTCGTGCAGGATGAGCTGAAGAGCGGCGAACTGGTTGCACTGTTTGACGCAATGGACAGCGGCCGCAGTTACTACCTTGTCTATGCGACCCGTTACCAGCATCTGCCGTCGTTGAACACGTTCAGCGCCTGGCTGCTGTCGTTACCGTTTCCTGACCGGTAAAGATGCAATCTTTGAGTTGAATGAATTCCTTGTAGGAGCTGCCGAAGGCTGCGAGGCATTTTCC